>JBPOIZ010000029.1:0-4096 GCA_052034115.1 Actinomycetota bacterium | reverse complement strand
GACGTCGTCGTAGGTCAGCCCGAGGCGGCCGAAGGGGTCGGAAACTTCAGGCCCGCTCGTCATTGCGTCATCCTATGCCAGCGAGGGGCGGCCCAGATCGGGCTGCGTCCGCGCTGGGTCACTCGGTAGCGTGCCGCTGCGGAGTGCGACTGCCGCGGTCCGGCGCGTCGTCTTCTGGCGCGTCGCGGTCCGGCGGGGCGTGGTCCAGGGTGGGCGACGCCTCCTGGGGCTCGGGCCGCCCGCCACGGCGCGGCGGGCCCGCGGCTGGTCGCTGCCCGTGGCCCCGGCCGGCAGTCTGGTCGACGGCCCCGGCCCCCCGACCCCCGTCGTGCGTTGCGTCGTCGCGGTCCTGGACGCCGGCGTTGGCACCGGCCGCCGCCGGGGATTGCTCGTCAGGTCCGGGGGCGACGCCACCGGTCAGCGTCTGGTCCTCGCCGGAGGTCGCAGATTCCTGCGCCGCGCCGTCGGAGCCGGTCCCGCCCGCGGTGTCGGCAGGAGCACCGGCAACCGTCGCGGACGATATCGGGTGCGGCGCTGCGGCAGGTGCGCTCGGTACGGTCGGCGCGACAGGGGCGGTCGGTGCGGCAGCGAAGGACAGGCCGCCGTGCAGTTGCGCTGATGTGGCAGCTGGCGGCAACCACGGCGCCGGACCAGGCGCCGCCGGTTGGCCGGGGAGGGCACCGACCCCAGGTGAGCGCCCCGCGGTGGTTCGTGCCGCGGGCGCGTTGACCGGAGGCGCTGCGTCGATGCCCGCAGATCGCAGGGTCTGGCCCCCGACGTCCACCTGCAGCGTGGCTTCGGGGCTCACCCCGAGGAACCGCTCGATCAGCGGGGCGAAGAGCGGCACGCGGCCACCGGTGGCAGCGGCACCGGTGGCGCCGCCCGCGCTGATTCCGATGATCGCCAAACCGATCACCACACCGCGGCGCCGACGCCCGCGCGCCCGACCGATCGGGACGACGCGGGCGGTCGGCTCGTCGCAGAAGCCGGCCCACGCCGAGAGCAACGGTGCCAACGGGTCGTCGGCGGGACGGCGCGCCCCCAGCGCGTCGAGCAGGGCGTCATCCGCCGCGAGTTCAGCGAGGCGGCTCACGATGCACCCGCAGACCTGGGGTCGGCGACCCTTCGGCGCAAGGCAGACAGGGCACGATGCTGGGCGACCCGGACGGCGCCTGGCGTCATACCCATCGCAGCCGCCGTCTCGTCCGCAGAAAGCCCGACCGCCACGCGGAGCACGAGGATCTCGCGCTGGGCCTCGGGCAGGTCGGCGAGCAGGGCATACACCGTCTCGAGGTCGTCGCGCGCGATGGCGACCGCCTCCGGCCCGGGGCGCTCGTCGGCCGTGTCGGGGGTCTCGGCGACCGGCTGCGGCGATCGGCTCAGCGACCGTTGGACGTCACGGACCTTGTTCGAGGAGACCGCATAGACGAATGCTTCAAAGGGCGCCCCACGGTCGGTGTATGTCGGCAGCGCCGAGAGCACAGCCACGCACACCTCCTGAGCGACGTCTTGGGCAAGGTCCACGGCACCGAAGGAACCCAGTCGAGCCCGCGCGTAGCGCAGTGCGATCTGCCTGACTCGCGCCATGAACTGCTCCATGGCGCCCTGGTCCTGCGATCGCGCCGCTTGGGCGAGGGTCGACAACGCCGGCGATGCCTGTGTCGGCTCCATCGCTGCTCGGTGGCTTTGTGTTACCGCCGCATTCCGTCCGAACTGTGGACGGTCACCGGACCGGGCGTGAGCACTCGTCACGCCGGCTCGCCGCCCACCGAACAGATGTGTGCAGGTGAGCCGCCCGGAGCGACGTCGCACCAGCCTGGAGCGCGCCCCGCGGTGACGCACCGATGCCTTGCCAGGGCCATAAGGTTCTTTAACAATTCCTGACCTTGGTGACCTTTGTTCGGGAGGTCCGCGCGGGTAGCGTCCACAGCGAGGCGACAGGGGCTAACCTCTCGGAGGACGCAGTGGCAGAGATTTCCCGACTTCCTGGTCCGCTCGCGTTCCGCTGGGAGTGGCAGTTGCGCGGGTCGTGCCGAGAGGTCAGCCCGGAGGTCTTCTTCCACCCGGAGGGCGAGCGCGGCGGCGCGCGGCGGCGGCGCGCTTTGGCGGCAAAGCAGGTGTGCCTCGGGTGCCCGGTGTTGGCCCAATGTCGAGCGCACGCGCTGGCCGTCCGCGAGCCGTATGGCGTGTGGGGCGGACTGACCGAAGACGAGCGAGAGGTCCTTCATTCGGCCCGCGCTGGCTGAGCCGGAGCGAGCACGCTGAACCTCGCGTGCGGCGATGCGACAGGACCGCGCCCACACGGTGCCACCACCCAACCTCCTGATCTGCCCTGCCCGATACGGAACGTGCCGACTTTCCATTCTCGCCGATGGCGCACCGCGATAAACGTCCCCCTTTCGGGGGGTTGCCCCGGCTACAGACAAGACGCGCGATGCCGCCCACTATGACAGTGGACGGCATCGCGCGTTTGTCGAGCGGGTGGCTCAGTGCCCGTGCCCGTGGCCGTGGCCGCCAGCAGCCGGCTCGGCCTCCTCGACCTTCTTCTCCACCACCAGGGTGTCGGTGGTCAGGATCATTGACGCGATGGACTCCGCATTACGCAGCGCGCTACGCGTGACCTTGACCGGGTCGATGACACCCTGAGCCGCCAGGTCGCCGTACTCGCCGGTCGCCGCGTTCAAGCCGGTGCCGACGGGCAGCTCGGTGACCCGGGCCACCGCGACATACCCCTCGTGGCCGGCGTTCTCGGCGATCCACCGCAACGGCTCGCGGCAGGCCTTGGCCACGATCGAGGCGCCGGTGGCCTCGTCCCCGGTGAGGGCGAGGTCGTCAATGGCCGAGGCGGCATGCACGAGGGCGGAGCCGCCACCGGCGACGATGCCCTCCTCGATGGCCGCCCGGGTCGCCGAGATGGCGTCCTCGATGCGGTGCTTCTTCTCCTTGAGCTCGACCTCGGTGTGCGCGCCGACCTTGATGACGCATACCCCGCCGGCCAGCTTGGCCAGTCGCTCCTGGAGCTTCTCGCGGTCCCAGTCGCTCTCGGTGCGATCGATCTCCTGCTTGATCTGCGCCACCCGAGCCTCGACGTCGGCGGTCGCGCCGAAGCCGTCGATGACCGTCGTGGCGTCCTTGGTCACGACGACGCGGCGGGCCGAGCCGAGCACCTCGAGGCCGACCTGGTCCAGCTTGAGGCCGACCTCCTCGGCGACGACCTGGCCGCCGGTGAGGATCGCCAGATCCTGCAGCATCGCCTTGCGGCGGTCGCCGAAGCCGGGGGCCTTGACGGCGACCGCGTTGAAGGTGCCCCGGATCTTGTTGACGACGAGCGTGGACAGCGCCTCGCCGTCGACGTCCTCGGCGACGATGACCAGCGGCTTGCCGGACTGGACGACCTTCTCCAGCACCGGGAGCAGCTCCTGGATCGAGGAGATCTTGCTCTGGTGGATCAGGATGTAGGCGTCCTCCAGGACGGCCTCCATCCGGTCCGCGTCGGTGACGAAGTAGGCCGAGAGGTAGCCCTTGTCGAACTGCATGCCCTCGGTGAACTCCAGCTCGGTGGCGGTCGTCGATGACTCCTCGACGGAGATGACGCCGTCCTTGCCGACCTTGTCGAAGGCCTCGGCGATCAGGTCGCCGATGGTGGAGTCCTGCGCGGACAACGCGGCCACGTTGCCGATCTCGGCCTTGCCCTCCACCTCACGGGCGTTGGCGAGCAGCCGGTCGTTGACGGCAGCGACAGCTTTGTCCATCCCGCGCTTGAGGCCGGACGGGGCCGCGCCCGCGGCAACGTTGCGCAGGCCCTCCTTGACCATGGCCTGAGCCAGGACCGTCGCGGTCGT
The DNA here is from genome assembly GCA_052034115.1 of Actinomycetota bacterium. GTDB lineage: Bacteria > Actinomycetota > Actinomycetes > Actinomycetales > Dermatophilaceae > Lutibacillus. The sequence continues at coordinate 254 of JBPOIZ010000029.1, read as the reverse complement.
CGTGCCGTCGCCGGCGATGTCGTTGGTCTTGGTGGCGACCTCCTTGGCGAGCTGCGCGCCGAGGTTCTCGTATGGATCCTCGAGCTCGACCTCGCGGGCGATGGTCACCCCGTCGTTGGTGATCGTCGGGGCGCCCCACTTCTTGTCGATGACGACATTGCGGCCCTTGGGGCCGAGGGTCACCTTGACGGCGTTGGCGAGCGCGTCGACGCCGCGCTCGAGGGACTTGCGGGCGGAGTCGTTGAACTCCAGCG
>JBPOIZ010000102.1:0-41089 GCA_052034115.1 Actinomycetota bacterium | reverse complement strand
CTCGCCGACATACCAGACCCGGCCGAGCTGGCTGCCAGGTATGCCGCCGGTGGAGCGAACGCCATCAGCGTGCTCACCGAGGAGCGCCGGTTCGGCGGGACCTTGGCCGACCTCGACGAGGTGCGCGCGGCGGTGCCCGTCCCCGTGCTCCGCAAGGATTTCGTCGTCGACCCCTACCAGGTCGACGAGGCGCGCGCCCATGGGGCCGACCTGGTCCTGCTCATCGTCGCCGCGCTCGCTCAGCGCGAGCTCGCGGAACTCCACGACCAGGTTCTCGCCCACGGGATGACGGCACTGGTCGAGGTCCATGACGCCGAGGAGGCGCGCCGCGCCGTGGACGTCGGAGCGCAGGTCATCGGCGTCAACACCCGCGACCTGAAGACGTTGGCGGTCGATCGGGGAACCTTCGCCAGCGTGCGGCCCGTCATACCGGATAACGTCCTGGCGGTCGCCGAGAGCGGAGTACGAGGGCCGGACGACGTCCGTCGGTATGTCGAGGAAGGGGCCGCCGCTGTGCTCGTCGGAGAAGCACTGGTCACCGGGAACGACCCCGCAGCTGCGGTGCAGTCGCTGCGTGCCGCGGCGATCGGGGTGTCGGCATGACAACCGGCAGATTCGGGTCGTTCGGTGGCCGCTACGTCCCCGAGGCACTGATTCCGGCCTTGGAACAGCTCGACGAGGCGCGCCGCAAGGCGATGGTGGATCCGGAGTTCATCGGTGAGCTGGAGCGACTCCACCGCACCTACACGGGCCGACCCAGCATCATCACCGAGGTCCCGCGATTCGCCGAGCACTGCGGTGGCGCGCGCGTCATCCTCAAACGGGAGGACCTCAACCACACCGGGTCCCACAAGATCAACAATGTCCTCGGCCAGGCGCTGCTGACCCAGCGGATGGGTAAGTCCCGCATCATCGCCGAGACCGGCGCAGGGCAGCACGGCGTGGCCAGTGCCACCGCCGCCGCGCTGCTCGGCCTCGACTGCGTGGTCTACATGGGCGAGATCGACACCCAGCGGCAGGCTCTCAACGTCGCCCGGATGCGACTCCTCGGCGCCGAGGTGGTGCCCGTCACCGCAGGCAGCCGTACCCTCAAGGACGCGGTCAACGAGGCGCTGCGCGACTGGGTCACCAACGTCGAGACCACCCATTACGTCCTGGGCACGGTGACCGGCCCGCACCCCTTCCCGGAGATGGTCCGTGACTTCCACCGGATCATCGGTGTCGAGGCCCGCGGCCAGGTGCTCGACCTCGTCGGGCGGCTCCCTGACGCGGTCGTGGCGTGTGTCGGTGGCGGATCGAACGCCATGGGGATCTTCCACCGCTTCATCGACGACGCGGCGGTGCGCTTGGTCGGGTGCGAGGCGGGCGGCCTCGGCGTGGCGTCCGGGAAGCACGCCGCCCGGTTCTCCGCGGGGGCGCCAGGAGTTCTGCACGGCGCCTTCACCTATGTCATGCAGGACGACGACGGTCAGACCATCGAGTCGCACTCGGTCTCCGCCGGCCTGGACTACCCCAGCGTCGGGCCCGAGCACGCCCACCTGCTCGACATCGGGCGTGCCGAATACCGCCCCGTCACCGACGACGAGGCCATGGAGGCGTTCTCGCTGCTGTCGCGTACCGAGGGGATCATCCCAGCCCTGGAGTCGGCGCACGCACTGGCCGGGGCCATGGTCATCGGCCGCGAGGTGGGCCCGGACGGCATCATCCTGGTCAGCCTGTCCGGGCGCGGCGACAAGGACGTCCACACGGCGGCGGCCTGGTTCGGGCTGCTCGATGGGGAGTCGCCGTCATGACGAGCAGCGTTCGGGACGTGCTCGACCGGTGCCGTGCCCAAGGGCGCGCAGCCCTCGTCGGCTACCTCCCCGTGGGGTTCCCCGACGTCCCCGGCTCCATCTCGGCCATGGTGGCGATGGTTGAGTCGGGCGTCGACATCGTCGAGGTCGGCGTGCCCTACTCCGACCCGCTCATGGACGGCCCGGTCATCCAGCAGGCTGCCGAAGCGGCGCTGCGGCGTGGGACGAGCGTGGACGATGTCTTCACCGCCACCGCCACCCTGCAGGGGGCTGGCGCCCCCGCGCTGGTCATGACCTACTGGAACCTCGTGCTGCGCCGCGGGGTGGGCCGGTTCGCCGCCGACCTGGCCGCGTCAGGTGCGGCCGGCCTGATCACCCCCGACCTGATCCCCGACGAAGCAGGGGAGTGGCTCGCCGCCTCGGACCAGCACGGCCTCGATCGGGTCTTCCTCGTCGCGCCGAGCTCGACCCGCGAACGGCTGGCGGCGGTGACGTCGGCCTGCCGCGGGTTCGTCTACGCCGCCTCGACGATGGGCGTCACCGGTGCCCGAGCTGAGGTCGGCACGGGTGCCGAGGGGCTGGTCGCCCGCACCCGCGAGGTGACCGACCTGCCGGTGTGCGTCGGGTTGGGCGTCTCGACCCGTCAGCAGGCCACCGAGGTCGCCCGATTTGCCGACGGGGTGATCGTGGGTTCGGCCCTGGTCCGGTGCCTGAGCGAGGCGCCCGATCTGGACACTGGACTCGAGAAGATCCGCGCGCTCGTCGCCGAGCTCGCCGAGGGAGTAAGGAGCCCCCGATGACCGATCTGCCGCAGCGCCGCTCGCGGGCACCCCTTGCGCTGGGGGTGGCCGTCGCGCTGGTCTCGGCCCTCGGGGCCCTGTGGGTGTCCGGCCGGCCGCAGGCCACCGCCCCGACGGACCGGGTATCCCAGCCCACCGCAAGTGCACCCTCGAGCAACGCGCCCACGGCGCCATCCGGCACCGCCTCGGCGACCACGCCGGCCCCCTCCGCGGCCAAGACACTGACTCCAGGTGACCCGGCGGCGGTGTTGATTTACATCGACCCGCAATGCCCGATCTGTGCCCAGTTCGAGCAGGCCTTCGGGGCCGAGATCAAGGCGCTGGTCGCCGCGCAGAAGATCACCCTGGACTACCACTTGATGTCGTTCCTCGACGGCAACCTCAAGAACGACTCCTCCACTCGTGGCGCCAATGCCATGCTGTGCGCCAAGGATGCCGGGAAGTTCCCGGAGTATGTCGAGGCGGTCCTGCTGGGCCAGCCGGCCAAGGAGGGCGACGGCTTCACCGACGCCAGGCTCGTCGAGCTGGCCGCCTCGGTGGGAATCGCCGGGGAGGCGCGGTCCACGTTCGAGACCTGCGTCAAGGACAAGACCCACCTGGCCGAGGTGCTCGAGTCCGAGCGGACCGCAGAGGCGGCCGGTGTCCAGGGGACACCCTCGGTCGCCGTGGACGGCAAGCTCATGGACCTCGGTCAGCTGACCTTGGACAACCTCGAGGAGCTCATTGCAGGGATGCGCGGGTGATCGGCGCTATGGCGCTCCCCGCCGAGATCCCGTCGCCGACCCAAGCCGTGTGGCAGCTCGGTCCGATTCCGCTGCGCGCCTACGCGCTGTGCATCCTGCTCGGGATCATCGTCGCCGCGTGGATCGCGGCCCGTCGACTCGCCGATCGGGGCTGGGAGGCCAGTCAGGCCCTCGACATCGCTGGCTGGGCGGTGCCCTTCGGCATCGTCGGCGGCCGGATCTACCACGTCATCACCACCCCCCAGCCCTACTTCGGGCCCGGTGGCCGACCCATGAATGCCTTCGCCATCTGGGAGGGCGGTCTGGGCATCTGGGGCGCCATCGCCCTCGGCGCCGTCGGCGCAGCCATCGGCTCGAAGCGGGCTGGCGTGCCGTTCCCACACTTCCTCGACGCGGCCGCGCCCGGCGTGCTGGTGGCCCAAGGAATCGGACGGTGGGGCAACTACTTCAACAACGAGATCTATGGCGGGCCCACCGATCTGCCCTGGGGCCTGCAGATCCACCAGTGGGACCAGGCGGCGGGCCGGGCGGTGCTCGACGCCGCCGGTCAGCCGGTGGTCCTCGGCACGTTCCACCCGACCTTCCTCTATGAGTCGATGTGGTGCTTGGCCCTGGCGCTCGCGCTCATCGTGCTGGACCGCCGGCGCGACCTCGCACCGGGCCAGGTCTTTGCCCTCTACGTCATGGGCTACCCACTGGGTCGGATCGTCATCGAGTTCATGCGCTCTGACGAGGCGAACCACATCCTCAACCTCCGGGTCAACGTGTGGACCTCGATCCTGGTGTTCGTTCTCGGCGCGTGGCTCTACCGACGGGCCGGTCGAGCGGCCCGTCCGACACGTGCGGAATCCCACGCACCGGACACCCCGTCTCAGATCATGGAATGACCGAACTGGTCGACGGGGTCGGCAGCATGCTCGGATATCCTGCATAGGCCGCTGGCCGCCGCCGCCCAGCACCTTCGTCGACAGGCCTCCATACGCCCCCTGGAGGCGACCCAAGGCAGCAAAAGGACGGTGATCGGACGTGCCCCAGTCGCAACGGCCCTTGTTCTCGGCCCTGCCAGCAGACATCGGCCTGTACCGCACGCAGCACGAGCATGACGCGTGCGGCGTCGCCATGGTGGCGACCCTGCGTGGCACACCGGGACACGACATCGTCGCCCACGGGCTGACGGCGCTGCGCAACCTCGACCACCGAGGTGCCACGGGGGCCGACCCCACCGTGGGCGACGGTGCCGGCATCCTCACCCAGATCCCCGACGGGTTCTTCCGGCAGGTCTTCGATGGTGTCTCGTTGCCCATCGCTGGGGCATACGCGGTCGGTATGGCGTTCCTGCCCACCGACCCGGCCGAGCGTGCCGCGGCGCGGGAGACGGTGGAGCGGATCGCTGCACAGGAGAGCCTGAGCGTCATCGGCTGGCGCGATGTGCCGGTCGCCGCGGACCTGGTCGGCGACGTCGCTCGGGCCTGCATGCCGCACTTCGCCCAGATCGCCGTCCGGTCCTCGATCGGCCGCCAGGTCGGCACCGGGCTGGATCGGCTCTGCTTCGGCCTGCGCAAGCGCGCGCAGCACGAAGCAGGCGTCTACTTCGCGTCGCTGTCGGCCCGCACCATCGTCTACAAGGGCATGCTCACCACGGCCCAGCTCGAGCCCTTCTTCCCGGACCTGTCCGATCCCCGCTTCGCCAGCGAACTGGCCCTGGTCCACTCCCGGTTCTCGACGAACACCTTCCCGTCGTGGCCGCTGGCCCACCCCTACCGGCTCATCGCGCACAACGGCGAGATCAACACCGTCAAGGGCAACCGCAACTGGATGCGGGCCCGCGAGTCGATGCTCACCAGCGACATCATCCCCGGTGACCTGGAGCGGCTGTTCCCCATCTGCGACCCGGCCGGGTCGGACTCCGCGTCCTTCGACGAGGTTCTCGAGCTGCTCCACCTCGGCGGGCGGTCGCTGCCGCACGCCGTGCTCATGATGATCCCCGAGGCCTGGGAGAACAACCCGACGATGGCGCCGGCGCGTCGGGCCTTCTACGAGTTCCACTCCACGTTCATGGAGCCCTGGGACGGCCCGGCCTGCGTGACCTTCACCGACGGCACCCTGATCGGGGCGGTGCTCGACCGCAATGGCCTGCGCCCGGGTCGGTGGTGGGTCACCGATGACGACCTGGTCATCCTCGCCTCGGAGTCCGGGGTGCTCGACATCGACCCCAGCCGCGTGGTCCGCAAGGGCCGGCTGCAGCCCGGGAAGATGTTCCTCGTCGACACCGGCAACGGGCGCATCATCAGCGACGAGGAGATCAAGGGCCAGCTGGCGGCCCAGCATCCCTACGAGGAGTGGCTGCACGCCGGCCTGATCCACCTGGAGGACCTCCCGGACCGGGAGCACATCGTGCATACGGCGGCGTCGGTCGCCCGCCGCCAGCAGACCTTCGGCTACACCCAAGAGGAGCTACGGACGATCCTGGCGCCGATGGCGCGCACCGGGGCCGAAGCCCTCGGTTCGATGGGCACCGACACCCCGATCGCGGTGCTGTCGAGCCGCCCGCGGCTGCTCTTCGACTACTTCACCCAGCTCTTCGCGCAGGTGACGAACCCGCCGCTGGACGCCATCCGCGAGGAGCTGGTCACCTCGGTGGGGACGACCATCGGCCCGGAGGGCAACGCCTTGTCGGCGTCCCCCGCCCATGTGCGCCAGATCGTCTTGTCCTTCCCCGTCATCGACAACGACGAACTGGCCAAGATCGCGCGCATCAATGCCGACGGTGACCTGCCCGGCTACGCCACGACGGTGGTCAAGGGGCTGTATGACGTCCACGGCGGCCATGCCGCGCTGGAGGCGCGGCTCGTGCAGATCTTCGACGAGATGGACGCGGCGATCGCCCAGGGCGCCCGGTTCGTCGTGCTCTCTGACCGAGACTCATCCCGTGACCTCGCGCCGATCCCGTCGCTGCTGCTCACCTCGGCGGTCCATCACCACCTCATCCGCCGCAAGACGCGGACCCAGGTGGGTCTGATCGTCGAGGCCGGTGACGTCCGCGAGGTCCACCATGTCGCTCTGCTCATCGGGTATGGCGCCGCTGCGGTGAACCCCTACCTGGCGATGGAGTCGGTCGAGGATCTCGTCCGCTCCGGTGCGCTGACCGGGGTGGACGCCGAGAAGGCTGTCAAGAACCTCATCAAGGCGCTCGGCAAGGGCGTCCTGAAGGTCATGTCGAAGATGGGTATCTCGACGGTCGCGTCATACCGCGGAGCGCAGGTCTTCGAAGCGATCGGGCTGTCCCAGGAGTTGGTCGACCGCTACTTCGTCGGGACGGTCTCCCAGCTCGGTGGGGTCGGCCTGGACGTCGTCGCCGCCGAGGTGGCGGCTCGACACGCGGTGGCGTACCCGCTCGACGGTGGGCACCCGCGCCACCGCCGGCTGTGGGTGGGCGGCGAGTACCAGTGGCGCCGCGAGGGTGAACCGCACCTGTTCGACCCGGACACCGTCTTCCGCCTCCAGCACGCCACTCGTGAGCGTCGCTACGACATCTTCAAGCAGTACACCTCCCGCATCGACGACCAGTCCGAGCGGCTTATGACGCTGCGCGGGCTGTTCCGCTTCGCGGACCCGGCACTGCAGGGCCGAACGCCGGTGCCGATCGACGAGGTCGAGCCGGTCAGCGAGATCGTCAAGCGCTTCAACACGGGGGCGATGAGCTACGGCTCGATCTCCCGGGAGGCCCACGAAACCCTGGCGATCGCCATGAACCGGCTCGGGGGCCGGTCCAACACCGGCGAGGGCGGCGAGGACGAGGAGCGGCTCCTCGACCCGGCTCGGCGGTCTGCGGTCAAGCAGGTCGCATCGGGTCGGTTCGGGGTGACCAGCCTCTACCTCACCCATGCGGCCGACATCCAGATCAAGATGGCGCAAGGGGCCAAGCCGGGGGAGGGCGGGCAGCTTCCCGGCCAGAAGGTCTACCCCTGGGTGGCGCGGACCCGGCACTCCACCCCCGGCGTGGGGCTGATCTCGCCGCCGCCGCACCACGACATCTACTCGATCGAGGACCTCGCCCAGCTCATCCACGACCTGAAGAACGCCAACCCGCAGGCTCGTATCCACGTCAAACTCGTCGCCGAGATCGGCGTCGGCACGGTCGCCGCCGGGGTGTCGAAGGCGCACGCCGACGTCGTGCTCATCTCCGGCCACGACGGCGGCACCGGGGCATCGCCGCTCACCTCGCTGAAGCACGCGGGCGCGCCGTGGGAGCTGGGGTTGGCCGAGACGCAGCAAACCCTCGTCCTCAACGGTCTGCGCGATCGGATCGTCGTCCAAGTGGATGGCCAGCTCAAGACCGGTCGGGATGTCGTCGTCGCGGCCTTGCTGGGGGCCGAGGAGTTCGGCTTCGCGACCGCGCCGTTGGTCGTCTCCGGCTGTGTCCTCATGCGGGTGTGTCACCTCGACACGTGCCCGGTCGGCATCGCGACCCAGAACCCCGAGTTGCGGGAACGCTTCTCGGGCAGACCGGAGTTCGTCGAGACGTTCTTCGAGTACATCGCCGAGGAGGTGCGCGAGCACCTTGCGGCGCTGGGCTTCCGGTCGGTTGCCGAGGCGGTGGGCCAGGTCGCGAACCTCGACGTCGACCAGGCGGTCACGCACTGGAAGGCTTCGGGGATGGACCTATCCCCGATCCTCGCCGACGTGCCGAACCCCACCGGGGGCACTCTTCGCCAATCGACCACGCAAGACCACGGTTTGGAGAAGGCGCTGGATCACCAGCTCATCGCGATGTGCGAGCCGGCCTTGTCCCGTGGCGAAGCGGTCCGCGGGACGCTCGCGGTGCGCAACGTCAACCGCACTGTCGGCACGATGCTCGGCCACGAGGTGACCCTGGCGCACCCGCATGGTCTACCCGATGGGACCATCGAGCTCACCCTCGTCGGTAGTGGCGGGCAGTCCTTCGGGGCGTTCTTGCCCGCTGGCGTGACCTTGCGGCTCGTCGGCGACGCGAACGACTACGTCGGCAAGGGTCTCTCCGGTGGCCGGGTGGTCGTCCACCCCGACCCGCAGGCCGCTTTGGTGCCCGAGGAGAGCGTCATCGCCGGAAACGTCATCGGGTATGGCGCGACCGCTGGCGAGCTCTTCCTGCGCGGTCTGGTCGGCGAGCGGTTCTGTGTGCGCAACTCCGGGGCGACAGCGGTCGTGGAGGGCGTCGGCGACCACGGGTGCGAGTACATGACCGGCGGAACCGTCCTGGTGCTGGGCCCGACCGGGCGCAACTTCGCCGCGGGGATGTCCGGCGGGGTCGCCTACGTCCTCGACCTCGACCCCGACCGGGTCAACGCCGACCTCGTGGACTTGTCGTTGCTCCGACCGGATGACGTCGCGACGGTGCGGGCGCTGCTCGAAGAGCACGTTCGGTGGACCGGATCAGGTGTCGCCCAGGAGCTTCTCGACACCTGGCCCGCGTCGGCGGGCAGGTTCACGCTCGTTCTACCGCGGGACTATCAGCGGGTGCTCGACATACGTGCTGCCGCCGAGCGGGAGGGGCTCGACCCCGAAGGCCCGCAGGTGTGGGAGCGGATCGTGGAGGCGTCCCGTGGCTGACCCGCAAGGCTTCTTGTCCATCAGGGCCCGTGAGTTGCCGACCCGCCGCCCGGTGTCGGTGCGTCTGCTGGACTGGTCCGAGGTCTACGAACCTCAGCCCGTCGACCAGTTGCAGCGTCAGGCGAGCCGGTGCATGGACTGCGGGATCCCGTTCTGTCACAGCGGCTGTCCGCTGGGAAACCTCATCCCGGAGTGGAACGACCTGGCCTGGAAGGGCCACTGGCACGAGGCCGTCGAACGGCTGCACGCCACGAACAACTTCCCTGAGTTCACCGGTCGGCTCTGCCCGGCCCCGTGCGAGTCGGCGTGCGTCCTGGGCATCAACCAGCCGGCGGTGACGATCAAGCAGGTCGAGGTGACGATTGCCGAGAAGGCCGCCGAGCTCGGCCAGCTTGCGCCGCGCCCGCCCGAGCGGCTCTCCGGCAAGACCGTGGCCGTCGTGGGGTCGGGGCCGGCCGGGCTCGCCGCGGCCCAGCAACTCACCCGGGCCGGTCACACCGTCGCGGTGTTCGAGCGGGCCGACCGACCGGGCGGGCTGCTGCGCTACGGCATCCCTGAGTTCAAGATGGAAAAGGCCGTCCTCGACCGCCGGATCGCCCAGATGGAGGCCGAGGGCACCCGGTTCCGGTGCGGTGTCGACGTCGGGGGCGCCCTGACCGGCGACCAGCTGCGCCAGCGGTATGACGCGGTCGTGCTCGCCATCGGCTCGACCGTGCCGCGCGACCTGCCGGTGCCCGGTCGCGACCTCAGCGGCATCGTCCAGGCCATGGACTACCTGCCGTCGGCCAACCGCGCCGCCCTCGGCCTGGACGCTGACGGGCAGGTGCTGGCCACCGGCAAGGATGTCGTCATCATCGGCGGCGGCGACACGGGTGCGGACTGTCTCGGTACGGCGCTGCGTCAAGGCGCCCGATCGGTCACCCAGCTCGAGATCCTGCCCCGACCAGGTGACGCTCGGTCGGGCGCCCAGCCGTGGCCGACGTATCCGATGATCTACCGCGTGTCCAGCGCCCACGAGGAGGGCGGGCAGCGCGAGTACGCCGTCTCGACCACCGAGTTCGTCGGTGACGACATCGGTCAGGTCGCCGCTCTGCGCATCACCGAGGTCACGATGGAGGACGGCCGCTTCGTCGAGGTGGCGGGCAGCGCGCGAGAGATCCCCGCGCAGCTGGTCCTGCTCGCCATGGGCTTCACCGGCCCGCAACGCGCCGGGTTGGTCGAACAGCTCGGGGTGGAGCTCGACGAGCGCGGCAATGTCCGGCGCAGCTCGACCTATCAGTCGACGGTGCCGGGCGTCTTCGTCGCGGGCGACGCCGGCCGAGGCCAATCGCTCATCGTCTGGGCCATCGCCGAAGGCCGGGCCGCTGCCCATGGGGTTGACGCCTGGCTCATGGGCAGCTCGACGCTTCCGCGACCCGTCAACCCGACCGATCGGCCGCTCACCGTCTGAGCGGTCCCTAGCGCGGCCCGCCCGCCATGTGCCCCTTTTGTCCCAAAGTGAGTCACGTATGCGTCACGCCAAGATCGTTTGCACCATCGGACCCGTCACCTCGTCCTACGAGCAGATCCGGGCCCTCGTCGTTGCCGGAATGGACATTGCCCGGCTCAATCTGTCGCATGGCGACTACGCCCAACATGAAGCGGTCTACGCGCACGTGCGGCGGGCCAGCGACGAGGTCGGCCGGGCCGTCGGGGTGCTCGTCGATCTTCAGGGTCCCAAGATCCGCACCGGCCGGTTCGCCGACGGCCCGGTCGTGCTGTCGGCCGGTGACGAGTTCACCATCACCACCGAGGATGTGCCGGGCGACCGGGAAAGAGTCTCGACGACATACTCCGGTCTGCCGGGGGACGTCGATCCGGGTGACCTGATCCTCATCGACGACGGCAAGGTGGCCTTGCGGGCCGTGCGCGTCAGCGACACCGAGGTCGTGACCACGGTCGTCGAGGGCGGGGTCGTCTCGAACAACAAGGGGATCAACCTCCCCGGTGTCGCCGTCAGCGTGCCGGCGCTGTCGCCCAAGGACGAAGACGACCTGCGCTGGGCCCTACGGCTGCGGGCCGACGTCATCGCGCTGAGCTTCGTCCGGGGTGCCGAGGACATCCAGGGCGTCCACGCGATCATGGACGAGGTGGGTGGGGCCCGGCTCCCGGTCATCGCGAAGATCGAGAAGCCGCAGGCGGTCGCGGCCCTCGATGCGATCGTCGAGGCCTTCGACGGCATCATGGTGGCCCGCGGAGACCTGGGTGTGGAGCTTCCGTTGGAGCAGGTGCCGCTGGTGCAGAAGACGGCGGTCGAGGTGGCCCGGCGCAACGCCAAGCCGGTCATTGTGGCCACCCAGGTGCTCGACTCGATGATCGAGAACTCGCGTCCGACCCGCGCGGAGACCTCGGACTGCGCCAACGCCGTCCTCGACGGCGCCGACGCGATCATGCTCTCGGGGGAGACCTCGATGGGGAAATGGCCCATCGAGGCCGTCCGGACGATGGCCAGGATCATCGAGAGCACCGAGGACTTGGGGATGTCCCGGATCGCCTCGGTCGGCTCGCTGGCCAAGACGATCGGTGGCGCCGTGACGATGGCCGCCGCCGAGATGGGCGCGTTCATCGGGGCCAAATACCTCGTGACGTTCACGCAGACCGGCGAGTCGGCTCGGCGGCTGTCCCGCCTACGGTCCCGCATCCCCATGCTCGCCTTCACCCCGCTCCCGGCGACCCGGTCGCAGCTGGCCCTGTCCTGGGGCATCGAGACCTTCCTGGTGCCGGCCGTTGCGCACACCGACGAGATGATCCGCCAGGTCGAGGAGGCGTTGCTTGCCGAGGGCCGTTGCGTCATCGGTGACCTGGTCGTCATCGCGGCGGGCTCCCCTCCGGGGGCACCCGGATCGACCAACCTCCTACGCGTCCACCGGATCGGCCAGCTCCTCTCGGCCAAGGCCGCGGCGTCGGGAGTGCCCGGTGGTGCTGTCCCGTCTGGCGGTCCTGTCCCGTCTGGGGGTGCTGTCCCGTCTGGCGGCGCTGTCCCGTCTGGCGGTGCCGTCTAACGGCGCTGTCCGTGGGCCGGCCGAGGCTGTCCCGCCGCGACCGGACGGTGACGGGTCTCGCGTCGACGCCGGGTATGCTGACCGGGCATCCTCGCCGGGGTGGTGGAATGGCAGACACGGGGCACTCAAAATGCTCTGCTCGAAAGGGCGTGCGGGTTCAAGTCCCGCTCCCGGCACCGTGACGTGATCGCCGAGATCAGCAGGGCTTCGGCCTGCCGAGCGATGGGTTTCCGGCGTTGCTCGGGCTCACCGCGCCTGGTGCTTCGGCGAGCGATGGGTTTCCGGCGTTGCTCGGGCTCACCGCGCCTGGTGCTTCGCCGACCGATGGGTTTCCGGCGTTGTCCAGGGTTCGTGCTTCGCCGACCGATGGGTTTCCGGCGCTGTGCGGGGCTCACAGCGCCTGATCGCCATACCTCGTGGTGGTCGAGCGACAGATCTCCATCGCTCGGGTGACCAGCGGCGGCTCGATGTGGCGGCCAACCCCGACCCGGCTGCGCCGAGGTATCGCCGGGCCCTGAGACATCCATTGCTGAGGTCCTGCAGAATCGACACCCCTCTGGCACCCGTGACGCTGGACACTCGGCGGCGGTTCGGCATACCCCGACTACGCTGGGCCCATGAGCGCTGACCTGACCGACGAGCCGCAGCTGACGGCTGAGCCGGACGCCCGCGTGTGGCGAGTGCTCGTGGCCGAGGACGAGGCGCTCATCCGGCTGGACCTGGTCGAGATGCTCCGCGAAAGCGGCCTTGACGTCGTCGGCGAGGCATCCAACGGCAAGGACGCTGTGCGCCTGGCGCGCGAGCTCACGCCGGACGTCGTCGTCATGGACGTCAAGATGCCGGTGCTCGACGGGATCAGCGCGGCGGAGGAGATCGGCCGTGACGGGATCGCCCCGGTGGTCATGCTGACGGCATTCAGCCAGCGCGAGCTGGTCGAGCGGGCCCGGGATGCCGGGGTGATGGCGTATGTCGTCAAGCCGTTCACCTCTGCCGACATCACCCCGGCGATCGAGATCGCGCGGTCCCGCTGGGAGCAGATGCGCGCGCTCGAGGTGGAGATCGCGGACTTGGGGGAGCGGCTGGAGACCCGCAAGGCCGTCGACCGCGCCAAGGGCATCCTCATGGGCAAGCTCAAGCTGTCGGAGGCGGACGCGTTCCGGTGGATCCAGAAGACCGCGATGGACCGGCGGATGGGCATGCGCGAGGTCGCCGACGCCGTAGTCAAAAGCATGGGCACCGACTGAGCAACGATTTCGGCGGTGCGCTGGGTCGTTCGAGACGCATGGCGAACCTGCTGACGCCTCACGCTGCGGAAACGAGACGGTAACGACCGCGCGGAAAACTGGCCGTGCTGGTTCCCGTGAGGCCGGATATCTCGTAAGGTTCGTCACGCCCGCGACCACACGCGGGTCCGAGTGACGTCTCGGTCCTAGAACTACAGGAGGAACTGTGCCTCAGCGTTCCCTCGTGCGTGTCGGAGGTGTGCTGCTGGCGGCGTCGCTCGCCCTGACGGCCTGCGGCTCACGTGACGGCGGTACCACCACCAGCACCGGCGGTGGCGACACCGCGGCCAAGGTGGCCAAGATCGGTGTCATCGCCCCGCTCAGTGGCGACCTCGCCACGCTCGGCCTCGGCATCCAGCACTCGGTCGAGCTCGCGGTCAAGCAGGCCAACGACTCGGGTGCGATCCCGGGCTGGAAGCTCGAGGTCGTCCCGAAGGACGACGAAGCCAAGCCGGACGTGGGCAAGAACGCCGCGACCGCGCTCGCCGGTGACAAGGCGGTCATCGGTGTCGTCGGCACCCTGAACTCCTCGGTGGCCCAGAGCGTCATCCCGGTGCTCGACACCGCCAAGATCGTCCAGGTCTCGCCGGCCAACACCAACCCCAGCCTGACCCAGGGTGCGGCGTTCGCCACGGCCCCGGCACGCCAGAACCCGAACTACTTCCGCACCTGCACGACGGACTCCGTCCAGGGTCCGTTCGCGGCGCGGTACCTGTTCGACAAGGCCGGCGCCAAGAAGGTCGCCACCATCCACGACAAGAAGACCTACGGCCAGGGCCTGGTCGAGGCCTTCACGGCGGAGTTCAAGAAGCTCGGCGGCGAGATCGTGGCCGCCGAGACGATCAACCCGGACGACGCCAACTACAGCGCGGTCATCTCCAAGGTGAAGACCGCTGGCCCGCAGGCCGTCTACTACGGGGGCGAGTTCCCGCAGGCCGGTCCGCTCAGCAAGCAGATGAAGGCCGCCGGCCTCAACGTTCCGCTCATGGGCGGCGACGGCATCTTCGCGGCTGACTTCATCAAGCTGGCCGGCACCACGAGCACCGGCGACCTCGCCACGGCCGTCGGCGCGCCGTTGGACAAGATGGCCAAGGGTGCCGAGTTCAAGGCGGCCTACGAGAAGGAGGCCTACAAGGAGACCTACGAGGCGTATGGCGCATACGCCTACGACGCCGCCCAGGCCATCATCGAGGCGCTCAAGGTCTCGCTGAAGTCGGCCACCGCGGTCGACGATGCGTCCAAGGCCGCAACGATCGCTGCGATGAGCACCATTTCCTTCGACGGCGTCACCGGGAAGGTCTCCTTCGACCAGTACGGCGACACCACCTCGCGGGTCCTGACGGTCTACGCCGTCGACGGCGGCGCGTGGGCTCCGAAGGACACCGCAGCCTTCGAGTAGTAGAACTGGGCTGCCAGCACGGCAGCTCGATCACCGTGGGGGCGGGTCCTGCCCAGGGCCCGCCCCCCACTCCTACCCGGTCGCGAGGAACGCATGGTCGAATTCTCACAGCAACTCGTCAACGGACTGACCCTCGGAGCCCTCTACGCGCTCATCGCGGTGGGTTACACCGTGGTCTACGGCATCGTCCAGCTCATCAACTTCGCCCACGGCGAGGTCTTCATGATCGGCGCCTTCGGAGCCCTGACGACCCAGCTCGTGCTCTTCCGCGACACCACCGCGGTGTGGGTGCTGCCCCTGATGATCATCGGCGCGGTCCTGGCCTCGGTGACCGTGGCCGTCGTGATGGAGCGGGTGGCCTACCGCCCGCTGCGCAACGCGCCCCGGCTCGCTCCGCTGATCACCGCCATCGGCATCTCGGTGCTGCTCCAGGAATGGGTGCGGCTGGCGTACAACGACCCATTGCTCTTCGCCGCTGACTGGAACCCGCTCAATCTGCCGGACGCCAAGCGGAAGATCCCGTTCCCCGACATCGAGGTGGTCACCGGGCCGGCGTTCGACGTCGGCGGCGTGACCATCCAGCGGGCCGCGATCTTCACCCTCGTGGCACTGGCGGTCTGTGCCTTCCTGCTGTGGTACTTCATCAACCGCACGAAGCTCGGCCGCGCCATGCAGGCGGTGTCCCAGGACAAGGACACTGCTCGGCTCATGGGCATCAACGTCGACCGCATCATCGTCGTGGCGTTCGCGCTCGGTGCCGCGCTGGCCGGTGTCGCCGGAGTCGCACAGGGCCTGCAGAACAACAACATCGACTACAAGATCGGTTTCCTCGCGGGCCTGAAGGCCTTCACGGCTGCGGTGCTCGGTGGAATCGGGAACGTCCAAGGCGCCGTCGTCGGCGGGCTGGTCCTCGGAGTCGTCGAGGCCATGGCCACCAACTACATCCCGGGCCAGTTCGGCGGGAGCCCCTGGAAGGACGTGTGGGCATTTGCCCTGCTCATCCTCATCCTGGTCTTCCGGCCGCAGGGCCTGCTCGGCAGCAAGGCGGTGGACCGCGCATGAGCAAGGCATCCGAAGCGCTGACCAAGGCGTTCGCACCGGTGGCCCCCCGGGCGGTGGTCATCCTGTATGGCGGTATCGCCCTCCTCGTCCTGGGTTCGTTGCTCTCGTGGAGCTACAACCGGCAGATCCTGCTCAACGTCGGGATCGCCTTCAACCCCGGCACATTGCAGATCTACGCGCTGGTCCTCGCGGTCCTGGCGCTGCTGCTCCTGCTCATGCACAGCGGGCTACTGTTGCGGCGCCTCGGCGACGTGACCAACACCCCACGCGCCCTGGGCAGTCTGGGCACCTGGACGCTGGTCTACATGGTGGCCGTCGTCGTGGCTATCGTGGGGACCGCACCGGGCCTGGTGAACGTCGATCCCGGCGCGTGGATCGCCCTGGCTGGTGCCATCGCCTTGTTCGTGGGCGGTCGGGCGCTGCCGTTGCGCGAGCCCCGCGAGATCCTGCACACCCGGCTGCCCACCTGGGCCGAGATCCTCCTCATCGCTGCCCTGATGCTCGTCGGTCTCTTCGCCGCGGCCTATGCCCTGGGGATCGAGGACGGCTGGGTCTTCATCCTGTTCCTCGCCCTCGTCGCCGCGGTCGTGGCGGCGGCCAACCGCGCCGGGTGGCTCGGCTGGTTCGGCCTGGTGGGCGAGCGCAACAAGAAGGTCCTCATCCTGTCGGCGTTCGTCGTCGCGTTCCTCTTCCCGTTCACCCAGAGTGGCTCCGACGCCAACATGTCGATCGCCACCCAGGTGCTCATCTTCGCGGCCACGGCCATGGGCCTCAACATCGTCGTCGGCCTCGCCGGTCTGCTCGACCTCGGGTACATCGCGTTCCTCGGAGCCGGTGCGTATGTCGGTGCGATGCTGTCGCACTCCATCTTCGCGACGATCGGCTGGAAGCCGCCGTTCATCATCGTCGCGGTGCTCGGCGCGTGCGTCTCGGCCACCCTCGGTCTGATCATCGGCTCACCGACGCTGCGGGTCTCCGGCGACTATCTGGCCATCGTCACGCTGGCCTTCGGGGAGATCTTCCGGCTCGCGATGTTCAACCTCGACGGCAACAACGGGCCGGACCTGACCAACGGGCCCAACGGCATACCGGGCATCCCGGACATGTCCCTGCCCGGGTTCGACTTCGGTGACACGCACACCATCGCCGGCATCCAACTGGGCCGCTTCGCCAACTACTACTTCCTGCTCCTGCTGCTCATCGCCTTTATCATCCTCGTCTTCGTCCGGCTCAACGCGAGCCGTATCGGCCGCGGTTGGGTGGCGATCCGCGAGGACGAGAAGGCGGCCGAGGCGATGGGCGTCAACGTCTTCGGGCTCAAGCTGTTGGCCTTCGCCGGCGGCGCGTTCCTTGCCGGCCTGGCGGGCACCGTCAAAGCCCACCAGGACGTCGCGGTGAGCCCAGACCAGTACCAGTTCTTGGAGTCGGCGTTCCTCCTGGCGGCCATCGTGCTCGGCGGTATGGGAACGGTCGGCGGGGTCCTCGTCGGTGCCACGATCCTCAAACTCATGCCGGAGAAGCTGCGGTTCTTCTCGGAGTACCGCCTGCTGATGTTCGGGATCCTGCTCGTCATCATGATGCGGTTCCGGCCCGAGGGCATCGTCGCGAGTCGGCGGCGCCAGCTGGAGTTCCACGAGGATGACACCAAGCTCGCCGAGATGATCGGCGAGGACCACGTCATCGCGAAGGAGGAGGGCGCATGAGCGCGCAGACCTACGCCACCTCGGCACCCGCCTCGACCGGGAACACCATCCTCGAGGCGCGCGGGGTGACCATGCGCTTCGGCGGTCTCGTTGCGGTCAACAACGTCGACATGGTCGTTCGTCAGGGTGAGATCGTCGGCCTGATCGGGCCCAACGGCGCCGGGAAGACGACGTTCTTCAACTGCCTGACCGGCATGTACAAGCCGACCGAGGGGGTGGTGACCTTCGAGGGCGCAGTCCTGCCGCCGAAACCTCGCTCGGTCGTCATCGCCGGGATGGCCCGGACGTTCCAGAACATCCGGTTGTTCGCCAACATGACGGCCATCGAGAACGTCATGGTCGGTCGCTACTGCCGGACATCGTCGATGGCGCTCACCTCGGTCCTGCGGGGCCCGAAGTTCCGTCACGAGGAGGCCGCCACCCGGGCCCGTGCCCAGGAACTGCTCGACTACGTCGGGTTGGGCGAGAAGGCCGAGATGCTTGCGCGCAACCTCCCGTATGGCGACCAGCGCCGCTTGGAGATCGCCCGAGCGTTGGCCACCGATCCGAAGTTGCTGCTGCTCGACGAGCCGACCGCGGGGATGAACCCCAAGGAGACCCAGGAAACGATGGACCTGATCTTCAAGATCAGGGACTCGGGTCTGGCGGTCGTCGTCATCGAGCACGACATGCGGTTCATCTTCACGCTGTGCGACCGCGTCCTGTGTTTGGTGCGGGGCGAGACCCTCATCGAGGGCACGCCGGATCAGGTGCAGTCCGATCCTCGGGTCATCGAGGCGTACATCGGCACCGGCCCCGACGCACCCCCGCCGACCCCGACGGGACCGCGCCCGGACACCACGACCCAGGAGGGCCAGGCGTGAGCGCCATGCTGGAGGTCAAGAACCTCGAGGTGAGCTACGGCAAGATCAAGGCCGTCAAGGGCATCGACTTCACGGTGGATCAGGGGGAGGTGGTCTGTCTCATCGGCACCAACGGTGCCGGCAAGACGACCACGCTGCGGACCATCTCCGGTTTGCTGCGCCCCAGCGGTGGGGAGATCTGGTTCAAGGGACAGCGCATCGACAAGGTGCCGGCGCACGAGATCGTCGGCCTCGGTATCGCCCAGTCACCGGAGGGCCGGCGGATCTTTGCCAGCCTCACCGTCGAAGAGAACCTCATGCTCGGCGCCTTCGCGCGCAAGGACACCGATCGGGTCAAGCAGGACCTCGATGCGGCATACGAGTTGTTCCCCATCCTTCTGGAACGCCGTACGCAGCCTGCGGGCACGTTCTCCGGTGGCGAGCAGCAGATGCTGGCGATGGGTCGGGCCATGATGAGCCGTCCCTCCCTGATGATGCTCGATGAGCCGTCGATGGGTCTGTCCCCGCTGATGATGCAGCGGATCATGACCACCGTGACGACGCTGCAGCAGCAAGGGACGACGATCCTGCTGGTGGAGCAGAACGCGCAGGCGGCCCTGGGGCGCTCAACGAAGGGCTATGTCCTGGAGGTCGGCAAGATCGTGCTGTCCGGGACCGGTCAGGCGCTGCTCCACGACGAGAAGGTCCGCAAGGCCTACCTCGGCGAGGACTGAGCGGACCCTCCCGCGCATGCCCGAAGGCGGGCCCTCCCCGGTGGGAGGGCCCGCCTTCATCTCGGCGGGGTGGCGCAGCGGGCGCAGTGGGCTGCCCTCAGCGCAGGGCGACGATCGCCTGGGTGAGCAGCGGGGCGACCAGGAGCGCCGGCAGGAGGTCACCGACTGGCACATCGCGCACCCGAAGCAGCCGGAACGAGATGCCGACCAGGAGCAGACCGCCGGTCGCGGTCAGGGCGGCGACATGCGCCTGCGGGAGCAACGAGCCGAGCAGCACCCCGGCGACCGTGAGGCTGCCCTGCACCGCGGCGACCGATGCGGCCGAGAGCAGCACACCGATCCCGAAGGTCGACGCGAAGGCCATTGCGGCGAACCCGTCGAGCACCGCCTTGAGGGTCAACTGGTCTATCCCGCGGCCGAGGCCGTCGGACAACGACCCCAAAATGGTCAAGGGGCCGACGCAGAACAACAACGACGCAGTCAGCCAGCCCTCGATGAACCGTTCCCGCGCCGCACCGTGACCTGCCGAGCCGGCCTCCGCGGACCCGGGCCAGCGGCGAGCCACCCACGTCTGGACGACGCCGGCGAGCGAGCCCAGCCGGTCTTCGATGCGCAGCAGCGACCCGGTGATCCCGCCGATGAGCAACGACCCCAGGACGACCAGCACGGGCACCCCGGTGCCGACTGCTGTGGCGAGCGCCGGATCCGTCACCGACACTGCAGACAGCCCGGCCACGAGTAACGTGGTCAGACCCAACCCGTCGGTGACGACGTGCTTGACCCGCTCGGGCAGGCGATGGCCGACCGCCATACCCAGGAGCGAACCGGCGACGACGGTCACGACGTTGATGACCGTTCCGAGGCCGGGAAAGGGGCTGTCCACGGCGCACACCCTAGGCCACGGTCAAGGCGTCCCGCTCAACGGACCACGGGCCCTTCCGTTGTGAAGCTACCGGACCGTAGAGTTCGCCCTGGGTTGCAGGGGGCTGGCCCGCTTCTGTCCCTGTGTCCTGGAGAGTGACATGTCTCGCGCACACGTCGTCGTCCGTCTGGCCGATGAGTCGGCGTGCGATGACATTGCCGAGTTGTGGGCGGCATACCGATCTGAGCAAGGCAGTGGCAGCGAGGACGCCGCGCGCCGGGCCCTCAGCGCGCGGGTGCAGGGCCTGCTCGCCCGCCCGGGGATCGTGGCCTACCTCGCCTCCGACGACGACGGCACCCCGGTCGGATACATCCTGCTCAGCGACGTGTGTCCGACGCCGCTCGTGGAGCACCCCACGGTGTCGATCGAACAGCTGTATGTCGTCAAGGCGGCGCGCAAACAAGGTGTCGCGCGGCAGCTGCTCACGGCCGCAACGGCATACGCCGACCGGCTGGGCGCCGAGCAGATGGTGTCCAACGTGCCCTCACAGGGGCGCGACGCCAACCGCTTCTTCGCCCGGCTCGGTTTCACCCCCACGGTGGTGCGACGGGTCGTCCCCCTTGCGGCCCTTCGTCGCCGGCTCAGCCCTCACGAGGAGCGGTCCTCGATCGAACAGTTGCTGCGTCGGCGCAGGTCAGCGCGCCTGCGCACGGCCCAGAGCGCCACCGTCGTTGCGGCGGCCGGGGTGGTATCGGCGCCAGGCGGATCGTCCGCGGTGGCCTCAGCCTCACCGTCCTCGTCGTAGCCCGACCACCCGGTCGCCTTCGGCCGCGGCGGGCCGGTGTGTTCTTGCCGGTGGATCCGCGGGCCCCAGGGGTGGGTCACGGTGACCGAACCAACCGATCAGCCCTCAGCCGCGGCCGCCCAGCTCCACCAGCGCGTCATGTGCCTCGAGCATGTGGTCGAGCAAGCGCCATACGTCCGAGATCAGCCGGGGGCAGGTCAGCACACCGAGCCCGAGGTCACCGCCGCACCCTTCGACGGTGACCGTCAGCCCCAGACCGTCGCTCAACGGTGGGAACGGGTGGATCCCGGTCATGGTGTGCTCGCCCAGTGACAGCGCGCTTCGGGTGCTCGGGACGTTGGACACCATGACGTTGAAGGGCAGGCGAACCAGGTTGAGCAGCCGGGTCCGTGATGCCATGGCAGCCAAAGTGGCCGGCAGTGTCGCGCCGCTGACCGTGAAGAGGTCGGCGAGCAAGGACTCCGAGACACTGGGGTCCGACTTGGCCGCCTGCATGGACCGATGCACGGTCAGCAACGCCTCGACGGGGTCGTCGATGTGCGTGGGCAGGGGGCACAGGGTCAGGCCGATGTGATTGCCGCCGGACGCGGCCGGGGTGCTTCGGCCCGACGCGATCGGCACCAGCGCCACCAGGCTCTCGTCCGGTGGGTCGCCGGACTCCATGGACCACTGGCGCAGGCCCTGCGCCGTCATGGTCAGCACCACGTCGTTGACGGTCACCCCGAGCCGGTGCCGAAGCGGCTTGCTCGCGCTCAGGGCCACGGACCCGTAGGCGGCGGACCGCCGCGCCGACACGGCGCGGTTGAACGGGGATTCCGGAGCCGGGGCCCACGGTGAGACCGTCGGTGGGGACTCGGGGACCATGGTCGCGGTTCCGGTCCGAAGCCACGAGCTGACGCCGTCGACGGTGCGGGCGGCCGCCTGCCCGATCGCTGCCGCACCCCGTCGCTCGAGCCGCACCGCCGAGGCCACCGCTTCGCCACCGGTCAGCGCGGCCCCGGCGAGCCGTTGAAGGAGCGAGGGGCCTGGATCGGCCTGCCAGGGCGGTGGCTCGGGGGTCTCGGTCTGGGGGCCGGCCCCGGCGTCGCCACGCTCTGCCTCCCGCCGCCCGGTCTCGGCCCCGGCAACGCTGGCCGTCTCGCCCTTCGGACCGAAGAGGGCCTGCAGCACGGTCCGCGAACCCATGCCGTCGACAACGCAGTGGTGGATCTTCGTGACGATCGCGCTGCCACCACCGGGCAGGCCGTGAAGCACGTGGGCCTCCCACAGCGGCCGATCGCGGCGCAGGGGCGTCTCGATGATGTCGGCGAGCTCGACCCCGACGTCACTCCTGGTGGCCCGCGGCGGGAGCCGGCGCTCCGACAGGTGCCGCCCCACGTCGAACTCGGTGTCGTCCACCCACCAGGGTCGATCGAGCCCGAGCGGGAGCGCGTACAGCCGACGGCGCAGCTCTGGGACCCGGTCGATCCGGGCGGCAACCTGGGCGTGCACCTGCTCGAGGGTGACCGGGCCGTCGAAGACGCACAGGATGCAGACGTGCCCGACCGTCGTCGGCCCGTCCAGCGCCAGGAACGACGCGTCGAAGGGCCGCAGCCGCGTCGGTTTCATGGGGTGTAGTTCAGGACCCCGGGGCCGCGTCGCGCAAGAGGCAGGTGATCCGGGAGGTGCAGATGCGTCGGTCGTCCTCGTCGGTGATGACGACCTCGTAGGACGCCAGGGTCCGGCCCGCCGACAACAAGGTGGCCGTACCGGTGACCACACCGGCCCGCGCCGCGCGGTGGTGGGTGGCGTTGATGTCGAGCCCGACGGCCACCCGGTCGGGGCCGGCGACGAGCTGGCTTCCGATCGACCCGAGGGTTTCGGCGAGGACCACGCTGGCGCCGCCGTGCAGGAGCCCGTAGGGCTGGGTGTTCCCGGCAACCGGCATCGTCGCGACGAGGCGCTCTGGCGTCAGCTCGACATACCGGATCTCCATGCGTTCGGCGAGGGTTCCGGCCGAGGCGGAGTTCATGGCGGCAAGCAGGTCGGCAGGGTCCACGGGATGCTCCGGTCGTGTCGAGTGTCGGATGTCTCGCCTAGGCTGCCATGCGTGAGCCGACTTCTCCTCCTCGACGGGCATTCGCTGGCCTATCGGGCCTTCTTCGCCCTCCCGGTGGAGAACTTCTCCACGACGACCGGGCAGCACACCAACGCCGTCTATGGGTTCACGTCGATGCTCATCAACCTCCTGCGCGACGAAGAGCCGACGCATCTGGCCGTGGCGTTCGATGTGTCTCGTCAGACCTTCCGCAGCGCGGAGTACGACGGCTACAAGGCCGGCCGATCTGCGACGCCGGCGGAGTTCGCCGGGCAGGTCTCCTTGGTGCGCGAGGTGCTGGACGCGCTGCGCATCCGTTATGTCGAGATGCCCGGGTTCGAAGCGGACGACGTCATCGCCACGCTGACGACCCAGGCGGTCGAGATGGGCATGGAGGTGCTCGTCTGCTCCGGCGATCGAGACACCCTCCAACTCGTCAGTGACCAGGTGACCGTGCTCTATCCGCGCAAGGGCGTCTCCGACCTGGCCCGCATGGATGCCGAAGCCGTCATGGAGCGGTACGGCGTCGGCCCGGCGCGTTACAGCGACCTGGCTGCTTTGGTGGGGGAGTCGTCGGACAATCTCCCCGGTGTCCCCGGGGTCGGCCCCAAGACGGCCGCGAAGTGGCTGACCCAGTTCGACGGGCTCGGCGGTTTGGTGGCCTCGGTCGATCAGGTGAGCGGCAAGGCGGGGGAGTCCCTGCGCGCTCATCTCGATCAGGTTCTGCGCAACCGACGGCTCAACCAGCTCGTCCGCGATCTCGACCTGCCCCTTGGCGTGCCCGACCTACAGCGGCAGCTGTGGGATCGCGAAGACGTGCATCGGGTCTTCGACGGCCTGGAGTTTCGCGTGCTGCGTGACCGGCTCTTTGCCACGTTGGAGGCGCCCACGACCGAGGTGGAGGAAGGTTTCGCGGTGGACGGCCAGCGGCTGCCGTCCGGCACGGTCGGCAGCTGGCTCGAGGCCCACGCCCGCCTCGGCCGGGTCGGCCTTCACGTCGATGGGTGGTTCACCCGCGGCGTCGGGGATGTGGCCGGTATGGCATTGGCGACGCAAGACGGGGCCGCGGCATACATCGTTCCGGCAGACCTGGTCCCCAGCGACGACGCGGCCCTGGCCAGTTGGCTGGCCGATGAGTCCGCGGCGAAGGCGATGCACGACGCGAAGACCTCGATCCATGCCCTGCGGGCCCGCGGTTGGAGCCTTCAGGGCCTGACCAGCGACACGGCGCTGGCGGCCTACCTCGTCCGGCCCGATCAGCGCTCCTTCGATCTGGCCGACCTCACCGTGCGCCATCTGCACCGCGAGCTGGCCGCCGACGACGCCGCGGGCGGGCAGGGCACCCTCGATCTGGGGATCGGGCCGGATGACGCTGCTCTCGACATGGTGCGGGCCAGCGCGATCCGCGACCTGGCCGGTGTGCTCGACGGTCAGGTCGAGGCCACCGGAGGCACCGCGCTGCTCCGCGATGTGGAGCTGCCGCTGGTGGGGGTCCTGACCGACATGGAGCAGGCCGGCATCGCCGTGGATGTGCCGGGGCTGACGGCGTTGGAGAAATACTTCGCCGACAAGCTGGACGTGGCCCAGGACGACGCGTATGACGCCATCGGCGGCACCCGGATCAACCTCGGATCCCCCAAACAGCTCCAGGTCGTCCTCTTCGACACCTTGGGCATGCCGAAGACCAAACGCACCAAGACGGGGTGGACCACCGACGCGGACGCGCTCGCCGAGCTCTACGCCAAGACCGAGCACCCGTTCCTGGAAGCGTTGCTGCGCCACCGGGACGCAGCCAAGCTGCGAGTCACCGTCGAGGGGTTGCTCAAGTCGGTCGGTGACGACGGGCGCATCCACACGACCTACCTGCAGACCATCGCCGCCACCGGGCGCCTGTCGTCGACCGAGCCGAACCTCCAGAACGTGCCGATCCGCACCGAGGAGGGCCGCCGCATCCGTGAGGTGTTCGTCGTCGGCGAGGGCTTCGATGAGCTGCTCTCCGCGGACTACAGCCAGATCGAGATGCGCATCATGGCGCATCTGTCCGGTGACGAGGGCCTCATCGAGGCGTTCCGCACCGGGGAAGACCTGCACCGGTTCGTCGGATCCCGGGTCTTCGGCGTCCCGCCGGCCGATGTCACGCCAGCGATGCGCAACAAGGTCAAGGCGATGTCCTACGGCCTGGCCTACGGCCTGAGCGCGTTCGGCCTGTCCAAGCAGCTCTCGATCGGGGTCGACGAGGCCAAAGGCCTCATGGACGACTACTTCGAGCGGTTCGGGGGCGTGCGCGACTACCTTCGCGAAATCGTCGCCGAGGCACGCGCCACCGGATACACCGCCACCATCCTGGGACGCCGGCGCTACTTGCCGGATCTGACCTCCGACAACCGGCAGCGCCGCGAGATGGCCGAACGGATGGCCCTCAACGCCCCGATCCAAGGCTCGGCGGCCGACATCATCAAGGTTGCCATGCTCGGGGTGGACCGGGCGCTGCGGGCGGGCCAGCTCCGGTCTCGCATGCTTCTTCAGGTCCACGACGAGTTGGTCCTCGAGGTGGCGTCAGGGGAGCGCGAGGAGGTCGAGCGACTCGTCCGGGACCAGATGGGCAGCGCAGTCGCCCTGGACGTGCCGCTCGACGTCTCCGTGGGGCACGGACGGTCCTGGCACGACGCCGGTCATTGATCGCGGCGCGAAAGGTCGGACGCCGCGGCGCCACGGGTTCAGGGGTGCGGTTCCCCGACCTCCACGGTGGCCAGGCACACCGTGGCCACCGGATCCTCGAGGTAGGCCGTGAACGTCCCGAAACCGGATGTGACCGGAATGTCCACCGCGTTGAGCCCGCCCTGCAGCGGCACGGTGACTCGATCAGGGCCGATGTCGAGCACGAGGAGCTCCGGTGCCGCGGTGTAATAGCCCAATCGCAGCACACGACGCCCTGGAGCAACCGGGCTGACCAGGGCCAAGGTCGTGGGTTCCTGGCGGAGGGCAAACGGGCACGCTGACGCCGAGTTACCGCGAACCGTGACCGGCCAGCGCAACGAGACGGGCATCAGCGTCCCGCCCGGGCCGACGAGGCGCAGGCTGTGGCTGGGTAGGTCGAAAACGGGACGCTCCGGCGCCCGGCTGAGCACGGTCGACACGGTGGCTCGGGCGCCGAAGGCGGGGCTGAGGATCACCCAGGGAGCTGCGTCGTCGAGGAGCACGGCGCGCGGCGCTGCTGCCAACTGGTCTCGTGCCGCGGCCACCCAGACCCGAGTTGGGGGGTCTTGCAAGGGTGCGGCAAGTCCAGGGGTCGTCACCGCGGCCGAGCCAGCGAGCCCGAGCGCCGCGACGGCCGGAGCAACCCGTCGCACGGTCGCCGGCAGCATCGTCGGCGCCCCCGCCGTGTGTGTCGTGGACGCCCGGTTGGGTGGAGGCGAGCCGGCATAGGCCGCGGCGACGCAGACTGCAAGGATCACCGACGCCGTGGCGGCATACCGGTGCACCCCCTCCGGGCCCGGTGACGTCGAGTCCCCCGCACGGGCGAGAAGGACGGCCAGTCCGGCGACCCCGATGAACGCGGTGGCCCAGGCGGCCCTGGCGGCCCAGCGACCCGTCACGAGGCTATGGCGGATGACGACGGCGAAGGCGATCACGCCGACGCCGACCGCCCAGGCCGCCGGTGCCAGGGCTGCCTGGTGGATCTCGGCCGCCCCCCAGGGTCCGCCGACGATCATCGAGGCGAGATGGCGCAGGAACGGTGTGACCTGAGCCGTCTCGGGGGAGCCACCCGTGATCTGCGCGGGGGCCAGGAGCACCACCGCGATGACATAGACCACCCAGGCGATGGCCACGAGCAACCACGCGCGCGCACCGGACCGCAGGGTCGAGCGGACGGCTTCGCGGCCCCGGGAGTCGACTCTGGCCGTGGCGGAACACATGATGCCGAAGAGCAGAGCGGGTGCGAGCACCCAGCGGCCATCGAACAGCACCGCGACGAGGGTGCTCGCAGCGGCGGCGACCGCGGTGCCCCAGCCCACCGGATGACCTCTCGCGGTCGCCCGGAGGAGGAGCGTGAGGGCGCCCAGCACCCCGATCGCGCCCGGCCAGAACTGCACTGCGCTGGTCCACCATTGTGTCGACCACAGGGTCAGGGGGGCGACGGCGAAGCCGGTGAGGATCGGCAGCGCCACCCATCGCCCGGGCAGCAGCCGGGTCAGGACGTCCCACAGCAGCAGGGTCGTGATCACCGACAGCGCGAGCGTGACCGCGTTGGCGGCAGGCCACGACAGGGGCGCCCAACCGGCGACGCCCTGAGCCAACGCCACGGCGCCCGGGGCAAAGCCGGCCGGGCCGGTCGCGTCGCTCAGCGGCACGCCACGTTCCATAACCAGGAAGTCATTCTGGGTGAACCACCCAGTGCGCAAGATGGTGGCCCGCCAGATCGTCACCGCGGCAAGGACGGTCATGGCGCCAACCGTGACCGACGTGCGCCAGCGCCGGCGGACCCGCCGCTGCGTGGAGAGCCCTGGGGTGTTCATGCTGCAGACCCTCCGCCGACTCGGGAGGGCCAGACCCAGACTGCGGTGGCGCTGAGGAGGCCCGCCGCGAAGCCCACGGCGAGGTCGGCCGGCCCGGGGGAGACCGGGCGGCCCAGGACGGCTGCTAAGACCGCACCTAGACCGCCGACGAGGATGGCCAGTGCACCGAGGCGTCGGGCCGCGAGCCTGCCATCGCGCGCGAGCGGCAGCGCGAGCGCGATGCCTGCGGCCAGGGCACATCCACCGACCAGCCCCATGACCGAGACAGCGACGAGCGCGCGCCCAGGGCTGACCGCCACCGTCCCCTCCCGCCATCCGGCCGTCGCGCCAGGCAGCGGCGGGGCCAGCCGCCGTTCCCACCACCACAACAGCCCCGCGCCGAAGACCAGCGCGAGGGCAGCGCCTCCTCCGGCTGCCAGAGCGAGCCGGTATGGCGTGTCCGGGGTGAACGTCAACGTGACAACTCCGCCCGCGCCGGCCGGGATGAGGTAGCCCTGCTGCCAGCCGTCGACGGTCGTCGCGACCAGGGGGTCGCCGTCGAGGGTCGCCTGCCAGCCGCGATTGACGTTCTCGGGGACGATGAGCACCCCTTCTGGCCCAGACGCCACGCTCACCTCGCGGTGGGTTCGCTCCCACACCATCGTGGTCGTCGCACGATCCTGGACGAGCGGTGCGGTCACCGTCGCGGCAAAGGTCACCGAACTGGGCAGAAAGTGGTCGGTGCCATACAGCTCGACGAGATGTTGCCCGGCGTCGACGGGCGGAACCGGGTCGCAGGGGAGGACGGTCAATTCCCGACCCCTGAGGACGTCACCGATCGTGCCGTGCACGAAAGTCCGGGTCGCCGTGCCGTCGATGACCAGGGCAGGCCCACTGCCGCAGGTGGAGGGCACCCATGAATCCTGGTCGATGGCCGTGGCGGTGTCTTCGGCGCCGAAGACGGTCAGCTCAGCGATCGCCCATGGAATGCCCTGGTTGCTGTCGGACGGCCCCCCGAGAAAGGTGAGCGAGACCTGGCGGGTGGTCGTGGCGGGGATGACGATGGATCCGTCACCATCGAGCGTGCGATCGAAGGTCTCGCCGTCGGTCACGACGCGCACCTGGCTGAGCTCTCGCGATGCGAAGCCCGTCGGGCGAACCACCCGCACCCCGAACACCTGACGGGCCTTGGGCCACTCCACGCTCAGGGTCGCGGCGGGGGCTGCTGCCGAAGCCCAGAATGTCGTCGGATCGCCGTCGTGAGCGAATGCCGCGGCGACGAGCGGGTCGTCCCCGAGCACGGACAAGGCCCGCACGATGGCACCCTGGCCTGGGGCCGGATCGAGCAGGGTGGCTGTGGACGGCCCGGGGGCGGCGACGACGGTCGCCCAGGGGTGCCAGGACGGTTGGGCCGCAGTGCGCACGACGCGCCGCAAGGCCACCGCCTCCTCGGCGCCGCGAGCAGCGAACGGTTCGCAGAACACCGTCTCGTCGGCCGCGACGGCGCACGTTCGACGACCCGGGTTGGTCCGCAGCACCAGGGCGTCCCCGGTTTGTGCTGTGCCCGCCCTGATCCAGGCGAACCGCGACAACGTCACTCCCGGGATAGCCAGCTCGCGTAGGGCGACCGAGCCGATCGAAGGACCGCCAACGCCGACGACGGTGACTCGGATTCCCCGGGTCGCCGCGCCGGACAGGTCGATGCGCGCGAAACCGCTCCCGGGGTCGACGTCCCGCTCGACGGTCTGAGTGTCGGTGGTGACGGAGACTCGACGGATCGGGACCGATGTGAAGCCGTCGACCCCGGCGACGACATCGACATACGGCACCGGTCGGGCCGCCGGCAGCGACACCTGAAGCCATTGACCGGCCGGAGCGGCGAACCCCGAGGACCGCCAGGCGGTCTGTGGCGAGCCGTCCACCGCGGCCCAGGCACTGAACTCGGGGCGGACCGGTCCCAAGGTGGTCGCGTCGGCGCCGGAGCTCGACGCGCTCACGGACGTCCCATCCAGGGTGGCGGCCACGACGGGGGCGGCCGTCGACGTCGTCAGGAAATCGTGCACTTTGCGGTCATACCGATACGCCTCGGTTGCGGTGAGCAGCTGGCTTACGGCGTCGGTCATTCGGCCGAAGTGTCGCTCCCGGCGCTGCGGACCGTCGGTGAGGATGGTCGCCGCCGCGCCCGATGGGCCCTCAAGAAGCACGGGGGTGCGCGCGCCGACCACGCCGGATCGGAGCGCATCGAGGACGTTCTCCGGACCCCCAATGACCCGGACCGCCTCGGCGGACGGTACGGTCCGGGCCGTCGTCGTGACCTTCCGGTCCACTCGGTAGACGGTCAGATGCACGGCGCCGTCACTGAAGACGCGCACCCGGGTCAGTCCTGGGCTGTCCGCCAGCGCGGCCTCGACGCGCCGCGGCGTCGCGCCCTGGGTGGCGGGATGCTCGAGGTCGTCGCGGACGAGCACAAAGCCCACTCCCGAGCGGGCCAGCGCGTCGCTGAGCACGTCGGACCCGCGCCCCGACGCGACCTGGGCCTCCAGGGCGTCGAGGTGTCGCATCGTGGCGAACGGGACGAGCGGCACCTGGCTTCGCGTGACCCACGGGCCGGTGGCCAGCGGTTGGATCGGCTCGTCGATGGTCCATCCCCACGTCTGCTGGCCGAACCCCGAGCCCGGAACGATCCACGCTCGCCCGGCGTCTCCCTGCTGACCGAGCCACGCGGCCGCGTCCCGCCAGGGTGCCGGGACGTCGGACCACCCCGGCTGGCGGGCAGTGCCGGTGAGCAGCGGGCCGGCTCCGATGAGGACCACCAGGCCGAGACTGCCGACGGCCAGCCACCCGCCGGTGGCCTGCGGCGTTCTGCGCCTCGGCACCTTCGCGACCGCCCTGGTGGCAGCGTGAGCCAAGCCCAGTGCGAGCGGCAGACGCAGCACCGGATCGACCTTGTGGACGTTGCGTAGGGGTGCCAGCGGGCCGTCGAGGAGAGCCTGGACCGGACTGGACAACAGGCCGCCATACGCCGAGTCGTGCCCCGCGACCAGCAGAAGGGCGGCCACCCCCGCGGCTGCCAACAGGGGTCCCCGGGCGGGCATCGTGCGGTCGGTCAGTCCGAGGAGCCCGACGCCGCCGACGACGGCGGTGGCCGCGACCAAGGCCGGCGCGGTGGCCAGCGCGTACGGACCGAACCACCACGGCTGGGCGCCGGAGAGGACCCCGAACAGCCAGTGGTCCAGACCGCGCACCACGTTGGCCCACCCCAGTGGACCGGTGGCTGCGGCCGAGGTCTCGATGACATCAAGGAATGGGGGGCTGAACCGGCCGAGGAGGACCAAGGGGACGAGCCACCACAGCGAAGCGACCCCGATCGCGGCCCCCCACCGCAGCGCAAACGCGCGACGCGGAAAGTCGCGTCCCGCGAAGGCGATGAGAAGGATCGGCAACGGGAGGATGGCCAGCGCGGCCGAGGCGTTGACCCCTCCGGTGAAGAGGAAGGCCGCCGCGGATGCCGCGGCCGCCCGGCGCAGGCTCCACCGACCGCGGATGGCCAGCACGACCGGCACCGCGACATACGGCAGGACCGCGCCAGGCAGCGCTTCGGCGCTGAGGATTCCAGCCAGACCGACCATTCGCGCCGACAGCGCGTATGCCGCTCCGGCCAGCACCTGCCACCACCACGGGTGGTCGGGGGCGAGCCCCCGAGCCAGCCGGCGGGCGCCGTCGAAGGCGGCCAGGAGGATCAGCGCGGACCAGGCCCGTTGGACGACCCAGGCCGGCGCGCCGAGCACGTCCCCGAGCAGGAAGAACGGCCCCTGCGGGAAGAGGTAGCCGTAGGCCTGATTCTGGAGCTCGCCGAACGACAACTCGGGGTTCCAGAGGCGCAGCGCGGAGGAGAGGAAACCTGTTGGGTCGACACTGAGGTCGAACTTCGTGTCGAACGTGGTCAGCCCCGGAGATTGAGCAGCGCTGAGCACGGTCAGGACCACTGCCACGCCCAGCGTGACGAGGCGCTCAATCCGAGGAACGGACTGACGCGACGGCGCTGAAGCCACCACCACGCCCCCTCCTCGTAGTAACGTGCCGCGGGCAGTCTAGGCCCACCCTCGGGCACGGCAGGTGGAAAGGCACGATGTATGACCAGCGCTAGCGACCGTGGGCGACTCGATGCCGAGTTCGACGCCGCCTGGCGGATCGCCGAGCAGATCCCGGGGTGGCTCAAGCCAGGGCAGGCGCGGATGCTGTTCGATGCCGTGATGGCCGCTCCGGAGCGACCGCACGTGCTCGAGATCGGCAGCCACCAGGGGCGCTCGACCGTGGTGCTCGGGCGTGCTGTCCAAGCTCGCGGGGGCCGCTTGACCTGCGTCGATCCGTTCGTCGACGGTCGACTCTTCGGCGGCTCGGCAACCCGCACGAGGTTCGAGGAGAACGTCGCCCGGGCCGGTGTCGCCGATGTCGTCGAGCTTCGGGCCGACTACAGCACCGCCCTCCGGCCGCAGTGGGGCGAGCCCTTGGACGTGCTCTACATCGACGGCAAACACGATGTATGGACCTTCACCGACGACCTCCAATGGTCGGCCTTCCTTGGCCCGGGCGGACACGTGCTCGTCCACGACGCCTTCTCCTCGATCGGCGTGACGCTGGGAATCATCGGCAAGGTGCTGCCCGCGTCGCGGCTGCGGTTCGACGCTCGCAGCGACTCGATGGCGGTGTTCACGGTTGCGGCACCGGCGGCGACGGATCGCCGCCGGGTGATCGCTCAGCTGCCCTGGTGGGCGCGCAACGTGGGTCTGAAGGTCCTGCTGCGGCTCCGCGCGCGGGGAATTGCGGCGCGGCTCGGGCACGACTCGCCATACGACCCGTACTGAGGCGACTGTCGGGCACGGCGGTCAGGCCGGTCCGCTTCGCTCACGATCCGCTCGGCTGGGACGCGACCGCGCCAGGAGCGCCCTGGCGAACACCTGGTGACCGCTTGGACCACTCCATCGCTGGCTGCTCGATCCAGGCATAGGTCGC
Organism: Actinomycetota bacterium; assembly: GCA_052034115.1. GTDB lineage: Bacteria > Actinomycetota > Actinomycetes > Actinomycetales > Dermatophilaceae > Lutibacillus. The sequence continues at coordinate 8,847 of JBPOIZ010000102.1, read as the reverse complement.
TGCCCCGAGGGGCACCGAGATGGCCAGAGTTGCGGCATACAGCGTGATGAAACCGGACGGTCCGGACAGGGGCATGAGCGCCACGAGAACGGTGATGACCGGGAGGTGCCACAGGTAGACGCCGTACGACCAGCGTCCGATGGCGACGAGCCACCGAGCCGAGAAGGCCCGCTCGAGCAGCGACGCCGGCGCCGCGGTCGCCGCACCGATGAGCAGGAGCAGCGCGACCGCCGCGCTGCACACGAATCGGATCGATCGCTCAGCGAAGGTGGCGGGGACGTACTCCCACGGTCCGCCGAGCCGGGAGTCGCCGACGGCAGCGAAGCCGATCGCCAACGCGACGAGCAGGCCGGGGTGCCGACCGCCGAGCCAGGTCAGGGCGCGCGCCGAGGACAGCCCGGCCCGCTTCGCCTCAAGGGTGTGCCGTACGGCCGCGCCGCCGAAGAAACAGACGAGGAAGCCGGGCAGCCAGAACGGGTAGGTGAAGCCTGCTCCCAGCTGGGTGACCTCGAGCCACCACCGCCAGGCCGCGGTCACGGGGATCGACAGGAAGAAGACGCCGACGATCCACCGAGTGGCGTGCCGTGGTCCGACACGTCGACCGAGCAGTCCGAGCAGCCACCCGAGGACGGGCAGCGCGAGATACCAGGACAGTTCGGTCCCCAGGCTCCACGTGTGCTCCATGGCCGGGCGCAGACCCGAGGGGGACGTGGTGTTGGCCAGGGCGATCGCTCGCCACCATCCATCGACGCCCAAGGGCTGCGACTCGGGCAGCACCACCGCGACGACCGCCAGGACGACGAGGTAGGCCGGGAAGATCCGGGCGAGACGCCGGCGCGCGAAGACACGCAGGTCCGGCTTGGGGCCGGTGCCCAAGGCCCACCGCGACCACGGTTGGTACAACAGGAAGCCGGACAGGACGAACAGGCTCACCGGCCCGTAGCCGGGAAGTCCGATGTAGGGGTAGTCGGTGCGCCCAGCCACGTGCACGGTCACCACGACCAGGGCAGCGAAACCCCGCAAACCCGTCAGCGAGGCGACCTGGCCGACAGCCCGGGGCGCAGCGCCGGGGCCAGCGTCGACCCCGTGCGGACGAGGGCCGCTTTCGGGCTCGGTCACCGGCACCCGACGATTAGACCACGCCACCGCGCCGCGCGACGGAGGAGTGCGCCCTAGGCTGCGCACGTGGACCAGGACCCGACCGCCGAGCGCCGCGGGACAGCGGTGCTGTGGGGGGTCAGCGCGCTGGCCACCGCGGTCGTCCTCGGCCCGGGTCTGCGGCCCGGCATCGTCGTCAGCTATGACCTCGCGTGGCCGGCCTCGGCGCACCTCACCCCCTTCGCGCTAGGTGTCGGGATCCCTGCTCCCAGGGCGGTGCCCAGCGACGCGGTGGCCGTCGTCCTCGGTCGGGTCGTCGGACCGGTCCTCGCCCAGAAGGTGGTCTTGGTCGCGATCCTGATGGTCGCTGCCGTGGCCACCGGACGACTGGCCCGGCACCTGATGCCCTCGCTGCCGACGGGCGCGCTGATCGCGGCCGCCGTCGCGGCCATCTGGAACCCCTTCGTCGAGGAGCGGCTCGTCATCGGTCAATGGACCGTCCTGGCGGGGTATGCCGCGATCCCGCTGCTGCTTCGCGTGGCGCTCGAGGTGCGCGAGCGCCGACGGCCAGGCTGGCTGCTGGCCGCCGGAGTCGCCCTCTGCGGACTGGGCGGGGCCAACACCGTGGTCATGGTGGTCCTCGCCCTGCTGCCTCTCGCCCTGGTCTCCTGGCCACACTGGCGCACCGCGGTGGGCGTGCTCGGCGCTGCTGCTGCGAGCGCCGCGGTGTGGGCCGTGCCAGCGCTGACATACGGCGTCCGCAGCGGTGGCTCGGCGGCTGGTGCCTTCGGGCCACGGGCGGACACCCCCCTCGGCGTGCTCGGGTCGTTGGTCAGTGGCGGTGCGGTGTGGAACACCGCGGCACATCCCGCGGCCCGTGAATCGTGGCTCGTGGCGCTCGTGGCTCTCGTGTGGGCTGCGGCTGCCGCCCTCTCGCTGCTCGTCGTGAGGGTCCGGCGCCGAGACGTCGGCCTGCTGGCGTTGCTGCTCTCCGGCTCCGGGGGCCTGGGGGTGTGCCTGCTCAGCGTCGCGGATCCCGGCGGTGTCTGGACATGGATCGTCACGACCGTCCCAGGTGGGGGCCTGCTGCGCGACAGCCAGAAGCTCTTGGCTCCTTGGGTCGTCGTGCTTGCTGTGGGCAGCGCCCGTCTGGTGCAGGTCGGCTGGTCCCGACGGGCGGTCGGCGGTGCGCTGGCCGTGTCCATCGCGCTCCTGCCGGTGGCGCTCTCGCCTGGTTTGGTCTGGGGGGTCGGGGGCCGGGTGGCCGCGGTCCACGTGCCAGTCGATCTGCTGCAGACCTCGGCCTGGCTCTCGAACCAACCGGAGCGGGTCATCGGCCTGCTCCCGTGGTCGCAGTACCGCCGATACCTCTGGAACGACCACCGGGTCTCCTTGACCCTGGTGCCTCGCCTGGTGGATCAACGGATCCTGTATGACGATTCCCTTCCGCTGACGACGGGCTCGATTCCCGGGGAGGACCCGATCGCGGGGTCGGTCTCGCAGGCCATCACCGCGGGCGCCCGGCCCCTCGACGCCCTGGCCACGGCGGGCGTCCGGCGCGTCGTCGTCGAGCGTGCTCCGGGACAGTCCCTCGATGACGTTCTGGGGGCGCCACTGACGGGCTGGACCGTCACGCGAGACTCGCCGACCGTCGTCGTCCTTGACCGGTCCGGTCTCGGACCGACCGGAGGGCGGGGGCCTCTCGACGCTGGACGGATGCCGACGGGGGCGCTGGCCGTGGGGTGGTTTGTCACGGTTGTCACCATCGCAGTGGCGGGACTGTCGGTGCTCGGCCGCGCCATCGCTCGAAAAGGGCGGACCAGGGCCGCCCACCTGCTACGATCCGCCCCATGAATCGTATGGTCGGAGGCCTCGGCGCCTTTGTCGCGGGCATCATCCTTGCCCTCATCGGTGTCCTTGGCGGGGTCAACGCCCTCACGGGTGGCACGAACGACCCGGTGTTGTCCGACCAGGTCGTCTTCTACGACGCTCCCTGACCTCATCGCGTGAAGAGCCGCCTGTGCTCACAGGCGGCTCTTTGTCGTGTCCATGTCCGGCCTACCGCAGTCACGGCCGGTCGTCGGCCCCCGGTGGCGTCACCACACCGTTCGGTGGGGGCTAGTTCGCGGCCGTCGTGACGGGGGCGCCGGCCGGGACGGTCTGCGGCGTGCGGCCGGTGATCTCACGCAACAGGGCGTCCCATCGGCTGACCGACTCGTCCCAGTGGAAGCCGGCGACCCAGGCCCGGACGGCCACAGACATCTGCGCCCGGCGCTGGTCGTCGACGAGAAGCGTCTCCAGCGCCGCCGTGAACCCCTCGAGGTCCGCCGGCTCGTGCGGACCGTCGACCAGGACGCCGGACACGCCATCCTGGATCGAATCACACGGGCCACCCGCGCTGCGGAAGGCCACCGTCGGCGTGCCGTGCACCCCCGCCTCGACCACGACGAGCCCCCAGCCCTCCTTGAGGCTGGGCAGCGCATGGACCCAGGCCTGCGCCAGCAGCTGGCCCTTCTCGACCTCGCTGACATGACCGTGGAAGACCACGGCGTCGCCGAGTCCGCGCGCGGCGACGAGCTCGCGCAGGTTCGGTTCCCACCATCCGGACCCGACGATGTCGAGGGTCAGGTCCGGCAGCGCGCCCCGGCGCAGCTCGGCCACCGCCTCGATCGCCAACTCCACCCGCTTCTGCGGGACCAGGCGGCCGAGCACCACCACCCGTGGGGTGGCGGAACGCTCCAGCTCGCCCTCGCTGGGGTCGGTGCCGTTGTGGATGATCGTCATCCGGTTCGACGCCACGCCGAGGGCCGCGAGCTCACGGTGCGTCGACGGGCTGACCGTGACGTAGGAGCTGTGCCGGTAGACCCTGGGGGCCAGACGGGACTCCATCCACCAGCCGACCTGCGCGGTCCGTGGCCCGAAGACCACCGGCCACTGTTCCCGGTGGACGTGGTGGACGAGGTTGATCACCGGCCGCGAGCTGACCAACGGGGACAGGTAGGGGACGCCGTTCTGGACGTCGACGACGACATCGGGTCGGTGGCGGCGCAGCAGGGTGGCAAGCAGCGCCCGAGGGTAGATCGAGTACTTCCCGCCGCTGCGGTGGTAGCACACGCCACGCACCACCTCGTGGGGTGAGGCGCCGGGGTAGGCCGCGGTCTGGATGGTGACGTCATACCCGCGCGTGGCCAGTCCTTCGGCGACGGTCACCAAGTATTTCTCGGCACCTCCGGCCTCCGGGTGGCCCAGATCGCGCCAGCTGAGGAAGAGCACGCGAGGCTGGCGCATGGTGACCTTTCGAACCAACGGGGCGCGACCGTCCGGGCACACTACGATGACGTGGTGCTGAGCGGACCGGGGCGACGATACCGCACGCTGTCCCGCTCTGTTCGGCTCTTCAGATCATTCCTCAAGGAGCAGTCCGAGCCGGAGGTCTTCTACGGCGACCTGGCTGCGGACACCGTTCAGGAAGTGCTCGAGCACGCGGGCCTCGACGGCGCGACGGTTGTCGACGTCGGCTGTGGCCCGGTCCAGTTCGCCGATGCCTTTGCTGCCGCCGGCGCCAGGTATGTCGGGCTCGACGTCGACGTGCACACGCAGGGCGGCACCCGCGGCGGCCCGGTCGTCTCGGCCCGCGGCGAGCACCTGCCCTTTGCCGACGGGTGCGCCGACGTCGTCCTGTCCAGCAACGTCATGGAACACGTGCCGGCTCCCGGGCTGCTGGGGCGCGAGATGATCCGCGTGGTGCGCCCTGGTGGTCTGGTGCTCATCTCCTACACCGCGTGGTACTCACCGCACGGGGGGCACGAGACCGCACCCTTCCACTATCTCGGCGGGGAGTATGCCGCGCGGCGCTATGCCCGGGTCCATGGGCACGAACCGAAGAACCGGTTCGGCACCTCGCTCTTCGCGGCACATGTCGGGCAGGGCATGGCCTGGGCCCGCCGTCAGAGCGACGTCGACGTCGTGGCCATGGTGCCCCGCTACCACCCGTGGTGGGCCACCGGTGTGCTGCGGGTGCCGGTCCTGCGGGAGTTCCTGTCGTGGAATCTCCTGATCGTCCTGCGCCGTCGATGACTCGCCGCTCGCCCCGCTTCGCTCGGCTGGGTGCCCGTGGGCTTGCCGGTCTGCTCGTCGTGTGGGCGGTGGCCTGGTCGGTGCCCACCGGCCAGATTGCCGAAGACACCAAGAACGACCTGTATGTCGATGCGTGGGGGTTCCTGGCCCGGGCGCTGCACCTGTGGGACCCGCAGGTCACGTGGGGTGTCCTGCAGAACCAGGGCTACGGCTACCTGTTCCCCATGGGCCCGTTCTTCGGGATCGTCACTCACCTGGTGCCCGTGTGGGTGGCCCAGCGCCTCTGGTGGACCTGCCTGTTGACCGCCGGATTCCTCGGGATGGTGACGCTGGTCCGGGCCTTAGGCGTGGTGCGGGAGACACCGGCCGTGGTCGGGGCACTGGTCTATGCGCTCAGTCCTCGGGTCCTGGCCACCATCGGCGGTCTGTCGTCAGAAGCCCAGCCGGTGCTTCTTGCGCCGCTGGTCCTCCTGCCGCTCGTCCTGGCCCGCAACGGCATCCTGCGCCCGCGCCGAGCGGCCGCATGGTCCGCGGTGGCCGTCCTCGCCTGCGGTGGAGTCAACGCGACGGCCACGCTGTTTGCGGTCGCTCCCGCTGGGATCTGGCTGCTGACCCAGCACCGGTGGTGGGCCCGGTCGCTCACCTGGTGGTGGGCCGCACTGGCGGCAGCAGCAACGCTGTGGTGGGTCGGCCCGCTGCTCGTCCTGGGTCGGTGGTCACCGCCGTTCCTCGACTGGATCGAGCAGTCCGCCGACGTGATGCGCCCGATCGGGCTGCTCGACGTCGTCCGAGGGACGAGTCACTGGCTCGGCTATCTGGTCACGGCCGCGGGTGCGTGGTGGCCGGCGGGTCACGACCTCGCGGTACGTCCGACCGTCGTTGCCGCCACCGCGGTCGTTGCCGGCGTCGGGCTCGGCGGGCTCACCCGGGTGGACCTGCCGCACCGCCGCTCGCTGGTGACCATGGCGCTGGTCGGGGTCGTCCTGCTCGCCGCGCCGCTGGCCGGTGCGACCGGATCGGTGCTCTCCAGCCCCACCCAAGCCCTGCTCGACGGCGTGCTCAGTCCGCTCCGGAACCTGCACAAGGCGGACCCGCTGATCCGGATCCCGCTGGCCGTGGGGCTGGCGCACGCGCTCGACTGCGCGCTGGTGTGGTGGCGACGACGGCAGCGGGTGGATCAGCCGGTCCGCTGGATGGCTATCCTCGGCGGTGTCGCCATCCTCGGATCCGCCGTCAGCCCCGGGCTGACCGGGGCCATCGCGCCACGAGGCACGTTCACGGACATGGCACCCCAGTGGCGGGCCGCAGGTGCCTGGCTCAGCCAGCACGCCGAGGCTGGACGTGCCCTGCTCGTGCCCTCGTCGAGCTTCGCCGAGTACGACTGGGGCCGGACCATCGACGAACCGCTGCGTGCGCTGACCCGCGCCGACTACGCCGTGCGTGATGCCGTCCCGCTCACCCCGGCCGGGACGGTGCGACTGCTTGATGCCGTGGAAGAGCGGCTGCAGACCGGGCGCAGCCTCGGTGGCGCCGTCGAGGTCCTCCGTCGCGCAGGGGTGCGTTACCTCGTGCTGCGCAACGATCTCGACGAGGTGAGCACCGGCCAACCTCCCGCGGCGTTGGCGCGCTCGGCCCTTCGGCTCTCACCAGGGGTGACTCTGGCCGCCGACTTCGGCGACACGACCGTCTCGATCACCGGGGACGAGGTCGCCCCCGTGGAGGTCTATGACCTCGGCGCAGCCGGCTCCCTCGTGTCCGTGTCCCCGCTCAGCGCGGTCGATGTCGTCCGCGGGGGCCCCGAGGATCTCCTCGCCGTTGCCGACGCCGGGCTGGCCGGTCCGGTGGTTCTCGACGACGATGCACCGGTTGATCTCGCGGCCGGGGACCTGGTGCTCACCGATGGGTATCGGGGCCGGGCGCGCTGGTTCGGCGCGACCCGAGGCAGGGACGCCTCGGCGACCCTGCAACGTTCCGAGCTAGACGGGGCGCGCGACTACCGCCCATGGCCCTCCCTCGACCGGTATGCCGTCCTGCGCCTCGAGGGGCTGGCCGGGCTGGCGGCCAGCTCGTCGGTCGCGACCCGCTACACGTTCGCGGGGCTGCAGCCTGCGCACGCGCCGGCGGCGGCCCTCGACGCAGACGAGGGCACGACCTGGCTCACGGCCTTCGACCCGCACCCGACCCTGACGCTCACCCTTCCCCGGGCCATGTCGATCCCCGAACTGACCGTCGTTGCGGCCCCGGCCGGCGCCGGCGCACCACTGCCCATCACTGCGCCAACGGCCATCTCGGTCCGCACCGACGGGGGAGTGGTGCGCGCCGAGGTGGCAGCCGACGGGCGCACTCGCATCGTGCCGGCGACCGGGCCGACGACAACCGTCGAGGTCAGTGTGCTCAGCACCGCCTCGGGCACTCCGGCTTCGGTGATCACCGGTCTGGCAGAGGTGACCGTCCCTGGTCAGCCGATGTCCGCGGTGTTCGTGACTCCTGTGCCGCGGGCGTCGGCGCGGGCGTCCACGATCGTCCTGGGGGCGGGTCTCCCGGCGGTCGACGGCTGCGCCCGCGCCGACGACGGTATGGCGTGCCTCGTCCAGGGCCGCCGGTCCGGCGAAGGCGCCGGTCGACTCGTCTGGGAGGTGGCCGGCCGGACCGGGGCGAGGGCGCGCGCGCACGGCACCCTGCGACCCGACGACCGGACGGCTGCGGGTCTGCTCGTGGTCCCGGGGGCCAGCGTCACGGCCAGTTCGGTGCGGAGCAGCGCCTTGTCACTGGCTCCCGAGGCGGTGCTCGACCAGGACGGCACGACGGCCTGGAGCCCGTCACCGGGGGACCGGCAGCCGTCGATCTCGGTGACGTTCGACCATCCGGTGACCATGTCGGGGATCCAGTTGGTGGTGGGGCGAGGATGGGCGGACGAGCGCCATGTCCTGGTGCAGGTGCGCACCGAGTCGACCCAGCAGGTTGTCGCGTTGGGCTCGTCCGGCCGACTCGACGTCACGGCCGGCAACGTCCGGCGGCTGGCCCTGACCTTCCTTCCGGGGGCAGATCCGCTGGCGCTGGCCTCCCTCGAGCTTCGGGAGGTGGTGGTCGGCGGGGCGTCGCTGTCCGCGCCCCCACCGACCCTGTCGGCCCCGTGCGGGTCCGGTCCGGTTCTTCGCGTGGACGGGCGCCAGGTCCCCACCAGCGTGTCCGGTCCCCGATCGGCGCTCTGGGGAGTCGGCGAGATGACCTGGACGGCGTGCGAGACGGTGCGGCCTGGCCCGGGCTCGGCGCATCGGATCGAGCTGGGCCCGATCGAGGGATGGCGCCCAGGAACGGTCGTCCTGCGCGCTGAAGACGCCCCGGCCGACCGCGGCACCACCGTGCCGGTTCCGGTGAGTGAGATCTCGCCGGCCTCGGTCGGTGCCGACCTGGGCACCGGCCCTCCCCGGCTGTTGGCGCTGACCCAGAACGCCAACCCGGGCTGGCAGGCCACGATGCAGGACGCCGCATTGCGGCCCGTCGTCGTCGACGGCTTCCGGCAGGGTTTCGTCATCCCCGAGGGCGCGTCCGGGCGGGTCGTGGTGACCTTCGCCCCGGACCGGATCTACCGGGTGGCGCTGTTCGGCGGCGCGCTGCTCGGCATCCTGGGCCTCGCCCTGGCCTTCCTCTGGCCCGCCGGGTCGGGCCGGC
>JBPOIZ010000041.1:0-40376 GCA_052034115.1 Actinomycetota bacterium | reverse complement strand
GCGTTCCCGCGGGAGCACTGGCGCAAGATCTGGTCGACCAACCCCCTCGAGCGGCTCAACAAGGAGATCAAGCGCCGCGCCCGCGTCGTCGGGATCTTTCCGAACGAGGCCGCCGTCATCCGCCTCGTCGGCGCCGTCCTGGCCGACACCCACGACGAATGGGCCACCGACGAGCGCCGGTACCTCTCCGAAGAATCCATGGCCAAAATCGGCAAAACCAACGATGATGAGACCGTCGCCCTCACCGAGGGCTGACCGGTAGGCATCGATGAACTCAAAGCCCACCACTCCCCGGGACTCTTACGAAGTCGCGGGGGTGCGAGAAGTCGCGGGGGTGCGAGAGGTCGCGGGGGTGCGAGAGGTCGCGGGGGTGCGAGAAGTCGCGGGGGTGCGAGGGGTCGCGGGGTGTGGGGGCCTCCGGGTGCGGGGGGGGGCGGGGGCGGCGGGCTCGTGCTGGACCCGGCCTTTGAGTGGGGAGTTTCTGCTGCACCCGGCCGTTGAGTGGGGAGTTTCTGCTGTCCCAACGACGGAAACTCCCCACTGGACGCGAGAACCGTCGGGGGTGTGAGAGGGCACGGGGCGTGAGGGGCGGCGACGCGAGGCCCCGAGAGACCCGAGAGCCCCGCGAGGCCCCGAGAGGTCCCGCGAGACCGTAGGGGGCGGCAGCTTCAGCCGCGGAACACCACGACGTGCGGGGTGATGTTCCGCCGATCGGTGCCGCCCTCGAGGGTGAAACCGCTGGCCACCCAGGACGTCGGGCGCCGCGGGTGCGGCCGACAGGTCACATAGTCGCCCCACTTGCCCAGAGCCGGCGGATCCGAGGAGGTCGCCGTCTTGGCCGTCGCCCAGGTGTTGGCGTCCTCGTCGAGAACGCCCACCGCATGAGCAGGATGTGTCGGGCCACCGAAGAAGGCCGACAGGCCGATGTGGCCACGCCGGTTCGGGGCGGCCGACGGGTAGGCCCAGGCCCCGTTCGGGCTCCACAGGTCGGGCTCGGCCACCACCTGCAGGGTCGCCTCGTCGAGGGTGACCGCCCGGATATGCGGGTGGGGTCGGTTCGCCGCGACCCGTCGACCCGCCGTCCACAAGAACCCGAGCCGCCCACCGGCACGCCACCCGCCGGTGATCCGGTCGTCGATCCGGCTCAGCCACGGTCCACCGCCCGGCCCAGCCGATGGGTAGTCGTCGTCCGACCATGGCGACACCCGGACGGCCCAGGACTGCACCTGGTCGGAGGCGTCGGGCCACGCGAACACCCGCAACGTCGACGCCTCGGAGTCGTTGCCCGCGAACCACATGGTGTCGCCGGCCCCCTGCACGAACCGGAGCGAACCGGTGGCCGTAGTCGACCAGGCCCGCCGGGTCACTGCGCCGTCCTTGGTGAGTTCCTTGAGCGGGTAGCGCATGACGACGGCCCGCCGCCACCGGTCGTCAGTGCCGTAGACGTTGGTGGAGATCCACAGGTGCCCGTCGGATTCGGCCAGGTCCGGGTAGTCGAACCATTGGTTCGTCCACGAGGCGTCGATGTCGAGCGGGCCGACATCTCGCCAGCGCCACGTTCCCGGGGCGCCGGTGCGGCTCGTCGCGATGCGCAGGATGTTCGTGCCGCCGGTGAGTTCGTACTGCAGCAGCCACACCCAGGTCCGCCACCGGGTCGAGTAGTGCACGAGTTGGTCGCAGCAGAACCGGCCGCGGTCGGTCGGGAACTGCGTGAACGGATCGACGAACGTCCACGAGGCGCCACGGTCCGAGGAGTAGGACGCATACCAGTTGCCGGTGACCAGCAGCGCCGTCGAGGAGGCAGCGGCCGCCGGCTCTCCCACGGTGGAGGTGCGTTCCGTGGTCGTCACGTCGTCGAGGACGTGATGGTCGATGATGCGGACCTGGATCGTCATACCGGGTCGCTCGGCGGTGCCTCGGGGAGGTCCGGCAGTTCGCCGATGACGTCATCGAGCGGATCGGGCTGCGGCCCGTCGTCGCTAGGTTCCGGACCTTTGGCCTTGCGTTCGGGTCGCTGGCGGGCCTCCCGGACATCCAGGTCGGGTATGGCGTCCTGCTCTGCGTCGAGCCGGGCGTCATACACGATCGGGTCCTCCCAGTCGCTGTCCGATCCTGGGGCGCGACCCGTGCCGCCGGTGCGGTCGCCAGGCGCGGCCCCGGCTGCCGGCGGGCCGGCCGCCTCCGCCTCGGCCTCGGCCGCCTGCGCCGCGGTCACCGGAGGGTGCTCGCCAGCCAGCGGGTCGATGCCCGCCTCGGTCTCCAGCCAGTCGCCGTCGGGTCGCTCGCTCATCGCCGACCTCCTTCTCATCGCGGTCGCCGTCGCAGGCCGCCGGTTGCCGGGTCGCCGTCGCAGCCGCCGGTCGCAGGCCGCCGGTTGCCGGTTGCCAGCCCGCCGGTTGCAGGCCTTCGGTCGCCGTGTGGTCGATGGTGCTGCGTCGACTGTAGGCCGTTGCCCCCCGTCCGGAACATCCCTTCTGTCCGGTGCCCCCGACCCGCGACGCGGCCGAGCGCACCACGCAGGCGGCCCCGGAGTGCGCGAGGATGGCCGCACCATGACCGATCTGCTCATCACGTCCGCGGCGAACCCCCGACTCAAGGCCGTTGCGGCCTTGCGGCGCCGCCGGGTCCGCGACGAGCATGGCCTGACCGTCGTCGACGGGGTCGAGGAGCTCGCCCTCGCGGTGTCGGCCGGGGTGCGTCCTACATCGTTGTTCACCTGCCCTGAGCTGTATGGCGACCGCGTCGCCGCGACCGGGCTCGTCGAGGCGGCCCGAGCCCGCGGTGCCGAGGTCGTGCAGCTGTCCCGGGCCGCCTTCGAGAAGGTCGCCTATCGAGAGGGGCCCGACGGCATCCTCGCGGTGGTCCCCGCCCCAGGCAGCGCCCTACCCACCCCCGGGTATGACGGCCAGGCCGCACCGCTGATCCTGCTCGCCGAGGGGGTGGAGAAGCCGGGCAACCTCGGGGCGATGCTGCGCACCGCAGACGCCGCCGGCGTCGATCTGGTGGTCGCCGCGGACCCGGTGACCGACTGGGGCAACCCGAATGTCGTGCGGGCCAGCAAGGGCACCGTGTTCGCGGTGCCCTGCGCGAGCACCTCCACCGCGGCCGGTCTCGACTGGTTGGCCGGACACGGGATCGCCCTGGTCGCGACGACCCCGGACACCGACGTGGACTACGCGGAGGTGGACTACCGCGGACCGGTGGCCGTCGCTGTCGGCGCGGAGAAACACGGCCTGACCGACGCGGTGCTCGCGGCAGCGACCCACCGCGTGCGGATCCCCATGGCGGGGCGGGCCGACTCGCTCAACGTCTCCGTGTCGGCGGCCGTGGTGCTCTACGAGGCCGTCCGGCAGCGCCGGCGGGGGTGAAGCCCGGCGAGGTGGGGGTGGTCAAGAGCACCCCTGAACCTGTGTCACCATGAGTCATGCGAGTTGACCACGTCTCGTACGCGGCGGAGCACGACGGTTTGCTCCCGACCGCAGAGCGGCTGGCCAAGCAATTGGGGCTCCCTTTCGTCGATGGTGGCGTGCATCCCCGGTTCGGAACCAAGAACCTCATTTTCCCGCTCGCCGCGGGCCGCTACCTCGAGGTGGTCGAGGCGCTCGACCATCCGGCGGCCGACAAGGCACCGTTCGGGCAGGTCGTCCGCTCCCGGTCGGAGGCGGGTGGAGGCTGGATCGGCTGGGTCATCCGCGTCGATGACATCGAGCCGGTCGAGGATCGGCTCGACCGCATCTCCGTCGAGGGCAGCCGGCACCGGCCGGACGGCTTCGAGCTGAAGTGGCGCCAGGTCGGGGTCAAGGGCTTGATGGCCGATCCACAGCTGCCCTTCTTCATCGAGTGGCTCACTCCCGACGAACACCCGTCGCAGTCCGGGGCGAGCGACGTCGCGTTGTGCTGCTTGCAGATCGCGGGTGACCCGCAGCGGGTGCGCGAGTGGTGTGGCGTCGCCGCTGACTACGTGCCGAACACGCTGACCTTCGATTTCGTGGCACCGCACGGCACGCCGGGCTTGCTGGCGTGCACGTTCGACACCCCCCAGGGCCGCGTCACCATCTGAACCGGGCCGCCCGGGTCCCGCCGCGAACTGAGTCAGCCGGGCCGCCCGGGTCCCGCGGCGTCACCATTTGAACCGGGCCGCCCGGGTCCCGCCGCCAGGTGAGTCAGCCCCTACCGTTCGGCGCGCAGCACGCCCCTGAGCCGCAGGCTGTTGGTCACGACGAACACCGACGAGAACGCCATAGCCGCGCCGGCGATCATCGGGCTCAGCAGCCCCGCCATCGCCACGGGCAGCGCGATGACGTTGTATCCGAATGCCCAGCCGAGGTTTTGCTTGATGACCTGCAGGGTCCGCCTGGACAGGTCCACCGCGTCCGCGGCGGCGCCCAGATCGGCGCGCATCAGGACGATGTCTGCCGAGTCCGCCGCGACATCGGTGCCCGAGCCCATAGCGATCCCGAGGTCCGCCTGGGCCAGCGCCGGCGCATCGTTGACGCCGTCGCCCACCATCGCGACTCGTCGCCCCTGAGCCTGCAGCTGCGACACCACCTGGTGCTTGCCCTCCGGGCGCACCGCGGCATAGACCCGCTCCGGCGGGATGCCGACAGCGGCGGCGACGGCCAGAGCGGTCCGCTCCTCGTCACCGGTGAGCAGGTATGGCGTCAGCCCCATTCCTTCCAGCCGCGCGATCGCCCCCGCTGACGTGGGCCGGACGGTGTCGGTCAAGGTGATGGCGGCCCGGGCCGTGCCACCCCAACCGACATAGACCGTGCTGCCCTCCCGAGCGCGAAGCCTGGTCAGCTCGGCAGGCACGGCGGCGAACAGGTCCGCCCGCCCGACGGTGACCCGCTCGCCCTTGATGTCCGCCTCGACGCCGTTGCCGGGCAACGCCCGGAACCCCGTCGCCCCCGGGATGTCGACCCGCTCTCGCGTGGCCGCCGCCAGGATTGCCCGAGCCACGGGATGCTCGCTGCCGTGCTCCACCGCGGCCGCCGCGCGCAGCGCTGCCGGCGCCGACAGGCGACCAGCGGTGACGACCGCCGCGACGTCGAGGGCCCCTTCGGTCACCGTGCCGGTCTTGTCGAGGACGATGGCATCGACCCGGCGGGTGTCCTCGAGCACCTCGGGACCCTTGATGAGGATGCCGAGCTGGGCCCCGCGACCGGTGCCGGCGAGCAGGGCGGTCGGCGTCGCCAACCCCAGAGCGCACGGGCAGGCGATGACCAGGACGGTGATCGCGACCGACAGCGCCTGGGTCACCGGGTGACCGGTGGCCAACCAGCCGGCGAAGGTGGCCAGCGCCAGCACCAGCACCACCGGGACGAAGACCGCGCTGACCCGGTCGGCGAGCCGCTGCACCGGCGCCTTTCCGGTCTGGGCCGCCTCGACCAACGCGGTCATCCGAGCCAGGACGGTCTGCGCGCCGACCCGGGTGACCCGGACGATGAGCAGCCCCGAACCATTGACCGTCCCGCCGGTGACCGCATCAGCGGAGGTCACGTCGACCGGCATCGACTCGCCCGTCACGAGCGAGGCGTCGATGGCGCTCGATCCGTCGACGACGACGCCATCGGTGGGCACGCGCTCACCGGGACGGACGACGACCTCGTCACCCACGCGCAGCTCGTCCACCGGGACCCGGATCTCGACCGGCGCGCCGCCCGACAGGTCCCGACGTCGCAGCGCTGCGGTCTCGGGGCGCAGGGATGCCAGTGACTCCAAGGCTTCCCGGCCCCGGGACTTCGCCCGGGCCTCCAGGACCCGGCCGAGCAGCAGGAAGGTCGTCACGACGGCGGCCGTCTCGGCATACAGGTGGCCGTGGCCGCCGGTGCTGACCACGGTCACCAGCGACCAGCCGTAGGCCGCGAGCACCCCGAGTGAGACGAGCGTGTCCATCGTCGAGGAGCCGTGCCGCGCGGTCACGGCCGCGGCCCGGTGGAACGGCCAGGCGCACCACAGCGCCACCGGTGTTGCGAGGAGCACCTGCAACCAGGGGCTCGGCCCCCAGTGCGGGACGCCCATCGCCAGCACGACGACGACCGGGGTCAGCGCCGCGGCGACGACGAGTCGAGGTCGCAGCCCGCGCTCGTCCCCGTGCCCGCGGTGTTCGGCCGCCGGGCGCTCGGCGACGATCGGCGCAGCGCCATACCCGGTCTTCTCGACGGTGGCGACGATGTCGGCCACGGTGAGCGGGCCGCCGAAGGTGACATGCGCCTTCTCGGTGGCGAGGTTGACCGTGGCCTGGACGCCGTCGAGTCGGTTGAGGTTGCGCTCGATCCGCGCCGAGCATGAGGCGCAGGTCATCCCGGTGATCGTCAGGTCGAGCTCGTGCGTGCCGGGGGTGCTCATGGCAGCTCCAGACGTGGGAGGAGTCGTCGGTCGGTGCCAGCCGATCTGTGATGGGTCAGGCGAAGGAGACCGCGTAGCCGGCCTCGTCGACCGCGGCGCGGACCGCGTCGTGGTCCAGCGGCCCGGTGCTGGTCACGGTGACGGGTGAGTCCCCGCCGGCGACCAGATCGATGGCGACGTCCGAGACGCCCGGTATGGCGGACAGCTCCTTGGTCACGGCGGCCGTGCAGTGGCCGCACGTCATGCCGGTGACGGTGATGGTCGTGCTGGTCATGGGTGTCTCCTGTCGGACGCGGTGCGGGGTGAAGGTCGAAGGTGAGATCAGCTGTTCATGATCCTGGCGATGGCGACGGCGGCCTCCTTGACCTTGGCCTGCGCCGCCTCGTCGGACTCTCGTGCGGCGTCGACGACGCAATGGCCGAGATGGTCCTCCAGCAGGCCCACACCCACCGCGTGCAAGGCCTTGGTGACGGCGGCGATCTGGGTGAGGACGTCGATGCAGTAGACGTCCTCGTCCACCATCCGCTGGATGCCCCGGACCTGGCCCTCGATGCGACGCAGGCGAGTCAGGTAGGTCGGCTTGCGGTCGTGATAGCCGTGCGGTCCGTCCATCGCAGCTTCCTCGCTCTTGGGCTGGCGCGGGCTTGCCGTTCCAGCCCACGTCCCGCTCCGATGATACCCCCGGAGGGTATGTCTGGCATAGCGAGGGGTCGTCCCCGGGTCTGCGGGCTGGTTCAATACCCCCGTGCCGACTCATTCCTCCCCCTCTGCGATCGACACCGCCAGCGACAACCGGGCCCGAGATCTCGCCCAGGTCGCCGTCTTCGCGGCACTCATCGCCGCGCTGACTCTCGTCCCGGGCCTGTACCTGTTCGGGAGCACCGTCCCGGTCACCCTGCAGACCCTGGGCGTGACACTCGCCGGTGCGGTCCTTGGCCCCCGCAAGGGTGCCCTCGCCGTGCTGGTCTACCTGGCGATGATCGCCGTGGGTCTGCCGGTCGCCTCGGGCTACAAGGGCGGTCTGGGCATCCTCGCCGGACCGACCGGTGGCTACCTCGTGGGCTTCGTCCTGGCCGCTTTCGTCGTCGGGCTGCTCGCCCGGGCCGCGCTGCGCCGCGGTCCGGGTGTCGCCGCGACGAGCGGCCTGTTCCTCGCCTGCCTTGCCGGGATCCCGGTGGTGTATGCCGTGGGCGTCCCGTGGCTGGCCGCGTCGACGGGTATGCCGTTCGGCAAGGCGCTGCAGCTCGGGGCGGTGATCTTCCTCGTCGGCGACGTCGCCAAGGCAGCCGTCGCGGCGATCGTCACCGCCGCGGTGGCGCGGGCCTTGCCCCACCTGACCCGCTGAGCAACCACCGCCGGCGGCATACCGTAGACCTGGCAACGACGGGAGGAGGCCCAGCGGTGGCGGTGTCCTTCTCCGGCGTCTGGCTCTCGTATGGCGATCGTGAGGTTCTGCGCGGTGTCGACCTCGAGCTGACCGAGCACCGGGTCGGGATCGTCGGTGCGAACGGCTCGGGCAAGTCCTCGCTCGCCCGGCTGATCAACGGCCTGGTGCGCCCGACTCGGGGGTCCGTCCTCGTCGATGGGCTCGACGTGGCACGGCATACCAAGGCGGTGCGCGAGCGGGTGGGGTTCCTCTTCTCCGACGCGGACTCGCAGATCGTCATGCCCACGGTTCGTGAGGACCTGGAGTTCTCCCTGCGCGGGCGCGGGCTGTCAGCGGGCGAGGTGTCCCGGCGGGTCGAGGCCGCCCTCGGGGAATACGGGCTGGCCGACCATGTCGACCATCCGTGCTACCTGCTCTCCGGCGGGCAGAAGCAGCAGCTCGCCCTCGCGGCCGTCCTCCTCCTGGAGCCGGCGATCGTCGTGGCCGACGAGCCGACGACCCTGCTCGATCTGCGCAACCAGCGGCGCTTCGCCCAGCGGCTCGCGGCCCTGCCGCAGCAGGTCGTTCTGGCCACCCACCACCTGGAGCTGCTGACCGGGTTCGACCGGGTCGTGGTGCTCGATGCCGGGCGGGTCGTGGCCGATGGGCCGCCGGCTCTGGCGGTGTCGGCATACCTCGGCGTGCTCGGCGACGGAGGGCTAGGCGGTGGGGCTGTGGCGGACCGCGACGGGCGGCTCGGGGGCAGTGGGCTGAGCGGCGTGCCGACCGCCGACGTCGCACCGGTGCGTGAGGGCGGGTCGTGAACCCGGCCGGCGTCTATGTCCCCGGCGCCTCCTGGGTGCACCGGCTGCCGGCTGGGCCGAAGGTCGTCGGGCTGTTGGTCGCCGTGACGGCCATCCTGCTGGCCCGGACCCCACCGGCTGCCGGCGGCGCGCTGGCCATCTCTGTCGCCGTGTTGGCGTCGGCGCGCCTCCCGTGGTCGGCCATCCGCAGCGGCGTGCGCGGCCTGTCGATCCTGCTCCTCGTGGTCTTTCTGGCCCAGTGGTGGGCCGAGGGACCGGTGGCGGCGGCCATCGGGGTGGGGCGCGTCGCGGCCAGTGTCCTGCTCGCCTGGACGGTCTCGATGACCACGCGGGTCTCGGCCATGCTGGTCGTGCTCGAGACCGGGCTGCGTCCGCTGCGAGTGTTCCGCGTGTCGCCACAGCGTGCGGCGCTGACGGTCGCGCTGGCCATCAGGTGCGTCCCGATGCTGCTCGATGCGGTGCGGGCGGCCGACGACGCGCGGCTGGCCCGGGGAGCTCGCCGATCGGTGTCCAGCCTGGCCGTGCCCGTGGTGATCCGATCACTGCGGATGGCCGATGGGCTCGGCGAAGCGCTCGCGGCCCGTGGCCATCCCCGCTCGTAGTCCGAGGCGGCCAGGTCACACTCACCGCCATCCGGGGCGCTGCCTCGGTACGCTCGGCCGATGATCCTGGTGAACCCGCGGCACAACGGTCCCCCCGCGTCGGGTCACGGCGGCATCTCGGCCGGGCTGCTCGCGGCAGAGCTCGGCGCGGCCGCAGACGAGACGGGCGTGGTCGTCAGGTTGCAGGCCCCGGTCCCACTGGGCCGGCCGCTGGAGCCTCGGCGGCACCCCGACGGCGGCGTCACGGCATACGACGGGGACACCGCGATCGCCACGGCCAAGGCCCTGCCAGAGCCCCTCGACGTCGGCGGGTTCCCCGATCTCGCCGACGACGTGGTCCGGGCCGCCGAGGAGCGGTGGGTCACCGAGCGCGCCGACTACAACCCGTTTCCGAGCTGCTTCGGGTGCGGCACCGAACGGTCCGACGGCTGGCGCCTGTCTCCCGGCCTCGTCGAGGGCCAGGAGGTCTTTGCCACGTCGTGGCGCTCGCCGCAGGACGCGAGTGACGTCGCGCCGTGGGCGTCGTGGGCGGTGCTCGACTGCACGCAGGTCGGGCCGGTCATCGACGCCGCGCCGCCGCCCTCGGCGATGCTGACCGGTGAGCTCGCGTGTCGCACGGTGCGCCCGGTGGTCGCCGCACAGCGGTATCTCGCCATCAGCCGACGCACCGACCTGGTCGGCAAGAAGGTGTTCACCGAGGGTGCCCTGTTCGACGACCGCGGCCTGGTCGCCGTCGCGCGAGCCATCTGGTTCGTCCTGCCGTCCTACTGATGCTCGCCCGACCCGCCCTACTGATCCTCGCCCGACCCGCCCTACTGATCCCGCCCGGCCCGCCTCACTGGCCGCGCCCCTGCAGTCGCCGCGGCGCCCTGCCGCGCCAGGCGATGTCGAGCAGGTCCTCGAGGCCTTCGGGAGTCAGCAGATCCAGGTGCGCAAGCACCGCCTTCGAGCGACGGAAGTGCGGGATGGTGAAGATGACCTCGGGGTCGAAGGTCGCGAGCACCTCGTCCCGGTCCTCCCAACTGCCCAGGTGGACGACAGCCAGGTCGGTGTAGGGCTCACCCGTGCTCGGGTCCACGGCGCCTTCGTCGGCGCGCGGTGCCCGCCGGTTGATGAGTGCCTTGCCCGCCACGACGTATGCCGGTCCGCCCCAGAAGGTCCCCAGCTCGACGTGTGGCAGTGCCATGGCGATCCGGTGGATGTCCGCGTCATTGGCCATCCCTCAGTATGCGCGGCCGGCCTGTCAGCGGCCCTCCGATGGCCTCTGCCGGCCTCAGATCGCGTCGAGTGGAGAGTTTGGGGTGGTTGGGGCCGGTGCCGGGCGCGTCGAGGCTCAGGTGTCGAGGTGCCGGACCAGGGCCGGTGCCAGGCCGACATACGAGGCGGGCGTCATGGCGAGCAGTCGCTCCTCGACATCGCCGGGAAGCCCCAGCCCGCGGACGAACTCGCGCAGGTCCTCCCCGGTGATCCGCCGGCCGCGGGTCAGCTCCTTGAGTCGCTCGTACGGCGCGTCCATCCCCGGCACACCGCGTGCCGCGAGGGCCCGCATCGCCGACTGCACCGCCTCGCCGAGCACCTCCCAGTTGGCGTCCAGGTCGGCCGCCATGACCGCCGGCACCGGGTCGAGACCGGCCAGCCCACGGGCGACGTTGTCCATCGCCAGCACCGCGTGTCCGAAGGCCGACCCGATGTTGCGTTGCATCGAGGAGTCGGTGAGGTCCCGCTGCATGCGCGAGGTCACCAAGGTGGCCGCCAGCACATCGAACAGCGCGCAGGACACCTCGAGGTTGGCCTCGGCGTTCTCGAACCGGATCGGGTTGACCTTGTGCGGCATCGTCGACGAGCCGACCGTCCCCTGCCCGCGCACCTGGGCGAAGTAGCCGAGCGAGATGTAGGTCCAGACATCGGTGCACAGGTTGTGCAGCACCCGATTGAACCGGGCCAGGTCGGCGTAGAGCTCGGCCTGCCAGTCGTGGCTCTCGATCTGGGTCGTCAGCGGGTTCCACGTCAGCCCCAGATGCTCGACGAAGGTCCGCGATACCTCTTGCCAGTCGGCACCGGGCACCGCGGCCACATGTGCGCCATACGTGCCGGTCGCGCCGTTGAGCTTCCCGAGATACTCCGCTGCGGCAACTCGTCGCACCTGCCGGCGTAGCCGCCGGGCAAGGACCGCGAGCTCCTTGCCGAGCGTCGTGGGGGTCGCGGCCTGTCCATGGGTGCGAGCCAGCATCGGTATGTCGGCCAGCGCCTCGGCCATCTCGGCCACCTGGTCCACCAGTGCCGTCGCCGTCGGCAGCCAGACCTGCTGCACCGCGCCGCGGACCATTACCGCATACGCGAGGTTGTTGATGTCCTCGGACGTGCACGCGAAATGGATCAGCTCGGACAGACCGGCATCGGCGGGCTCGGGGCACAGCGCCGCGAGGCGCTTCTTGAGGTAGTACTCGACGGCCTTGACGTCGTGGACGGTCACCCGCTCGGTCTGTGCGAGCTCGGCGATGTCGGTAGCCCCGAAGGCGTCCACAACACCGCGCAGCGCGGCGCACTCGGCGTCGGTCAGGGCGCGCACCCCCGGCACCACGCCCTGGGCGGTGAGGTGGATGAGCCACTCGACCTCGACGTGGACCCGGGCCCGATTGAGCGCGGCCTCGGACAGATGGTCCACGAGGGGAGCGACCGTGGCCCGATACCGCCCGTCCAGCGCACCGAGGGGGATAGCGGGGGTGACGTCGGCCAGCGAACCCATGGCGCCATCCTCTCAGTACGTGCCGGTGCCGAGCTGCCCCGCCCGGGTGCCCCACCCGCTGAGCAGCGCGGAGAGGTGGCGCCGGTAGTCCGCTTCGGTGCCGGGCCCTTCGACGATCTCCAAGCTGACGTACCCGTGGACCGAGGCCCACACCGATCGGGCCACCTCCAGGGTGTGCCGATCGGCGACCAGGCCGGCCTCCTGCAGCCGCCTCACGCAGGTGAGCAGGGGAACGATGCTCGCCGGTGGGTCGGTGGGATCGATGCCCTTCGCGGGTCGCTGGACCCGGCCGCCGAACATCACCGTGTACCGCTCCGGGTTCGCCAGGGCCCAAGCGCGGTAGGCCCGGCCGAGCGCGTGGATATCCGCGACCGGGTCTGCTGTCGGCGTCGCGATGGCGGCGACCTGGGCCGCGGTGAAGCCATCCTCGGCGGCTGCCGTGGAGGCAGCCACCAGGTCGTCCCGCCCGCCGAAGAGCGCATACACGGCACTCGTCGACGTGCCCGCCGCGGCAGCCACCCGACGCAACGACACCGCGTCGACGCCGCCGCGCGCCAGGGCTGCCGCCGTCTCGTGCAGCAGGCGCTCCCGCAGGTGGGCGTCATACGTGGTGGGCCGAGGCACTTGACAGACGGTAACAGAACACCGTTTCATAACAGTGTTACACCACGTCCGAACACCTGCCGCTCCGCCGGACGGCGCGCACCACGGACCGAGGAGAAGCCATGGCCGAGATCAACGTGGGTCGGTTCACCGCCCAGGCCGAGCACGATGTCACCGTCTTCCTCATCGGGATGAGGTTCGGCGCGCTCCATCGGCCGGACAAGTGGCTCCCGGTCGCCACCGCGATGCCGCGGATGCTCGCCCACCTGGCGAAGGACTCCGACGCCGGGCTGCTGGGCTATCACCAGTGGTTCGGGCGCACGACGATCATGCTCAGCTACTGGCGCAGCCCCGAGCACCTGCAGCGATTCGCCTCGGACTCGGACGCACCGCACGTCGGACCGTGGCGCGATTTCGTACGCCGCGTGGGAGCTGACCCGACCGTGGGCATCTGGCACGAGACGTATGTCGTGTCGCCGACCCACCGCGAGGTGGTCTACGCCAACATGCCGCCCTTCGGCCTCGGCGCAGCCACCAGCCTGATCCCCGTGGGTCCGGGCACGCAGACGGCTCGTCAACGGCTCGGCGTCACGGCCTGACGATGAGCTCGTCGGCCAGCGCCCCGCAGGCCGCCAGGACCTCGTCGAAGCATCGTTCGTAGTCCTGCATCGTCCCGTAGTAGGGGTCCTCAAGGTCGAGGGTGCCCGCCGCGACCGCGGCAGGATCGGACTCGCGGAGCAGTCGGACCTCGGCCCGAGCCCCGGGTGACGGCTTGCGGGTGATCTTGCGGCGTCGCTTGGCATCGGCGAACAGAACCAGGTCATGGGTGGCCAGCAGGTCCCGGGGGACCAGCCGGGCCCGGTGACCGGACACGTCGTAGCCGTGGGCCAGAAGGACGGCCTGCGTGCGCGGGTCGGCGTGCTCCCCGACGTGCCAGTCGCCGGTGCCGAAGGACTCGATGTCGAAACGGTCGCCCACACCGGCATCGGCGAGCAGCCCCCGCAGGACGACCTCGGCCATGGGCGATCGACACGTGTTGCCGCTGCACACCACGGCAATCCGGTATGGCGCTGGTGCGCTCCTCGGCATACCGGGCATCATTCCCGACCCAGGCACACGGCGACAGATGGCTCAGCGAGCCGGTGGGCCGACTAGTTCTCGCCGCCGACGTCGAAGGCGTAGGCGTCCCAGACCAGATCCGAGCCGCGCTGCCGGTGCTTGGCCAGGCGCGACAACATCCGGGTCGCGGTCCGGCGCAGGTCCGGGATCTTCGCGGGCTCGGCCGGGGCGGCGGCGATCAACTCGTCCACCTCGGCGATGAGCCGGCTCAGCTCCTGGTGCTCGTCGGCCAGCCGGGTGATCCGGCGGCTGAGCCGCGGCGCCGTGCTGCGCAGGTCCTGGTAGAGACCCTTGGCGCCTTCGGTGACATCGAGGTGGTCCCGGAAGTCGCTCTCCAGCGCCCTCATCGCGTGGGCCACCTCGTCGGCCCAACGGGCCGGGTCGTCGCGCACCGGGGCGGCGATGGCGAACTCGAGCGCCCCCATCGACTGGCGCAGCTCCGCGCGACGGCGACGCAGCTCATCCAGTGGTGCGTTGTGCGGGGTAGTGGACATGGCACCTCCCTAACGGCAGGTCCATCGTCTCGCGTCCGCCGCCGATGCTCCACCCCGGGATTCGCGACGTTGGTGTGAGTTATCTCAGTGCAGGTCTTCGACGTCCAGGACGCGGTCGACGGTGCCGAGCACGTCGGCGCGGTGACTCACCATGATCACCGTGCGGTCGCTGCTGCGGGCCCTGAGGTCGTGCAGCACCTGGGTTGCCGTGGCGTGGTCCAGATGGGCGACGGGCTCGTCGAGCAGGAGCAGCGGCCGCCCGGACAGCAGGGCTCGGGCCATCGCCAGCCGGGCTCGCTCGCCCCCGGAGACCCCGCGGCCGCCGGCGCCGAGGCGGGTGTCCAGTCCGTCGGGGAGGGCGTCGTACCAGTCGGTGAGGCCGGCCTGGCCCAGAGCCATGAGGAGGTCGTCGTCGAGTGCTCCCGGCCGGGCCAGCCGCAGGTTCTCCCGCAGGTTGCTCGCGAACAGGTGCGGTTCGTCGTCGACGACGGCGATCCGGGCGCGGACGTCGGCCAGGGGCTCGGCGACCGCGTCGAGTCCGTCGAGGAGGTAGCGTCCGGACTCGGGGTCCAGGTAGCGGGCGAGCGCCGCGAGCAGGGTCGATTTCCCGGACCCGTTCGGCCCGGTGATCGCGACGTGCTCCCCCTGACCGACGTGCAGGGACATCGCGTCCAGGGCCGCTCGGGCGGGCTGCCAGCGCAGCACGAGGCGCTCGGTGCGGACGTCCGACGCCCCCGGGTTCGTGGGGCCCTGGGTGCCGGTCGGCGCCGGGTCGGTCGGTTCGGTCGCCTCGGCCCCCAGGCCAGCCCCTGCCGGCTCCGGTATGGCGTCGCCGCGGACGGCCGGTTCCTGGTCGAGCAGTTCGTCGAGGCGTCGCTGCGCGGCGCGGGCACGGGCCCAGGCGCCGATCGCGTCGGGGATCGTCGTCGTCGCGTCTGACAGGGCCAGCGGTGTCAGGACGAGCAGGGCGGCCACCGGTCGGCTCACCGAATGACCGACCGCCGGCGCAACGACGAGCGCCATCGCGACCGTGCTCACCGCGGTCGTCAGCGTCTGGCCGAGGGCGCCGACGCCGCGGACTCGCCCGGCGCGCACCGCCGCATCGGCCACCACGGTGTGGGCTCGGGACAACCACCCCAGCGCGGCGCTCTGACCGCCGACGGCCTGGATCTCCAGGGCCTGGGCGGTGACCACCGCGCCGACCCGGCTGGCCTCGGCCCGGGCGTGCAGGCCGCGGGCCTGACTGGCGGCCTCGGCGCGCAAGGCGAGCGCCCCGGAACCGACCATGACAGCGACCACGCCGGCGACGACGAGGCCGGCAGCGGGCAGGAGGACCGCGGTCGCGACAACGGCGATGCCGGCGGCGGTCAGGGCCGCCATCACCGGCACGATGACCCGCACGGAGGCGTCGACGACGTCATCGAGGTCGCGCACCGCCGAGGTGAGCACGTCGGAGCGGCTGCGTTGTCCGAGGCGGGCGGGGGTGAGTGGCACGAGCCGGGCATACGTATCGACCCGCCGATCGGCGAGCGTGGCCAGGGCCGCATCGTGTGACCGGAGTCGTTCGGCATACCGGAGCACCGGGCGAGCGATGCCGAAGGTGCGGACGCAGACGATGGCGACCAGCAGGGTGAGGATGGCCGGCATGGTGCTGGCCTGCACGATGAGCCACCCGGAGGTGGCGGTCAGCGCGACCCCGGCGGTGGTGGCCAGCCCGCCGAGCGCGCCGGCGCGCAGCAGCGCAGGGGTCGACAGGTTCCGCAGCAGTCCCATCAGCTCGGCTCCCCCTTCGTGGGCGCGAGCTCCAGCCGGTATGCCGCACCGGGGATGGGGCGGTGGCTGACGGCCACGACCGCCCGCTCTCGGGCGAGGTCGGCCATCACGCGGTGAACGGTCTGTGTGGCGGAGTCATCGAGATGCGCGGTGGGCTCGTCGAGCAGGACGAGGGGGGCGTCATCGAGGAGCACCCGCGCCAGGGCGATCCGGGCGCGCTGTCCGGCGGACAGGCCGAAACCCCCATCGCCGAGCGCAGTGTCGAGCCCGTCCGGCAGCGCGGCGACGAAGCCGTCCAGGCCCACCGCTCGCAGGGCGGCCCGCAGCCGCGCCTCGGTCGATGCCGGGGTGGAGTCGGCGACGGGGTGGTTCGCGAAGTCGGCGGGAGTCAGCGCCGCCGCCCCCTGATGGCCGAGCTGGAGGTTCTCGCGGAGCGTCCCCGCGGTGAGGAACGGCGTCTGGGTCACCAGGTGGGCCCGCGGCGCGGTGATAGTGCCCGAGGTCGGCTCCCGCAGCCCCGCGAGCACTTCGAGCAGTGTCGACTTTCCCGCTCCCGAGGGCCCGGTGACCGTGGTCAGGCCGATGGGGAAGGTGGCGCTCACCGGGGCCAGGGCCGCGGAGGTCGACCCCGGGTGGGTGTAGCTGACCGCCTCGACCCGCGTCGCGCCGGGCGCCATGGTCTCGACCGCGGCGCGGGATGCGGCGGCGAGGGCAGGCAGCATCGCGTCCAGCGCACTGACCCCGTCGGCGGCGTTGTGGAATTCGGCCCCGACCCGACGGATCGGCCAGTAGGCCTCCGGGGCGAGCAGGATCGCGAGCAGCCCGGTCGCCAGCGGCATGGCACCGTTGGCCAGCCGGATGCCGACGCTGACCGCCACGACCGCCACGGACAAGGTGGCCAGCAGCTCGAGGGCAGCAGAGGACAGGAAGGCGATCTTCAGCGTCGCCATGGTCGTGCCCCGATGGCTCTGGCTCACCTCGCCGATGGTTCGCGTCTGGGTCCTGGCGCGACCGTAGGCGACCAGGGTGGGTAGTCCTCGCACGACGTCGAGGAAGTGCCCGGCGAGGGCCGCCGAGCTGCGCCAGCGTCGCTCGGTGGCGTCCTGGGTCGCCTTGCCGATGAGGGCGGCGAAGATCGGCAGCAACGGCACGGTCAGGACGACGACGAGGGCGCTGACCCAGTCGACGACCACCAGGGTGCCGACGGCGAACACCGGAAGGACGACGCTGGCGAACAGGGCCGGCAGGTAGCGGGCGACATACGGCTCGACCGCGGTCGCCCCAGCCGTGGCCATGGTGAGTGCGGTGGCCGGTTCGGGGCGTCGCTCGGCGGAGTCGTGCAGCCAGGCCGTGAGCAGCAGGTCCCTGAGCCGGGTCGAGACCAACGCCCCGGAGCGGGCCGCCGCGACCTCCGTGGCGAGCGCCGTCAGGCCACGGGCGAGGAGGATGGCCAGGAGCGCGGTCGCCGGCCAGGTGAGGGACCGGGCGTCCACGACGGCCAACACGAGCGCCGTGACGGCGAAGGCCTGGGCCATCGCCAGCGCGCCGGCGAGCACCCCGAGGCCCGCCAACGCGGTGACCGCGGCGCGAGCCCCGGGCACGGCGCGCACGAGGCGCGGGTCCAACGGTCGCATGGAGACACCCTAGGTGTGACGGGTCCGGACAGCGCTGAGGCCCGGGCGCCTCCCCACGTCCCGAGCCTCAGCAGGTTGATCCGGCTCTCCCGCGCGTCCGAGACTGCGCGGGAGAGCCGTCGTAGGTCAGCGGTGCGCTGCCGCAGCCACCGGCTCCTCAGCCGGGATGTGGTGCGGGGCGATCCGCTTGCGGAACACCCAGTACGTCCAGGCCGTGTAGATCAGGACGATGGGGGTGAACACGACGGCGGCCCAGGTCATGATCGTCAGCGTCTTGGGGGTCGAGGACGCTGCGACCAGGGTGAGGTCGTTGGCGGCACCCAGGGTCGACGGCATGGCGTTGGGGTAGAGCGCACCGAAATACGACACGACGGCGAAGGCGATCGTGGCGAAGGTGCCGGTGAACGCCCAGCCCTCACGCCCCTTCATCGCGGCGAACAGCCCGGCGAGCAGGCTGACTGCAGCGAGGACGGCGCCGGCCCAGCCGACCATCGAGGAGTGCTTGGCGTTGATCAGGACGAGGAGCACGACGGCCAGTCCAGCCGCGACGAGTCCGGTCTTGACGGACAGGGCCCGAGCCTCGTGGCGCAGGTCGCCGTCGGTCTTCAAGGCGATGAACATCGCGCCATGGGTGAGGAACAACGCCACGAAGGTCAACCCGCCCAGGAGCGGAACCGGCCCGAGCAGGCTGAGCAGGTTCCCGTCGAAGATGTAGTTGCCCGGCACCGTCGGGTCGACCTTGACCGGGCCGCCCCAGACGATGTTGGTCAGGCCGACACCCCACAGCAGCGCCGCGGCGAACGAGCCACCGGTGATGGCCATGTCCCAGCGGGCCCGCCATACCGCGCCGTGGCCCTTGTGCCGGTAGTCCAGGCCCATTCCCCGCACGATGAGCGCGACGAGGATCAAGGCCAGGGCGAGGTAGTAGCCGCTGAACAGCGTGGCGTACCACTGCGGGAAGGCAGCGAAGGTGGCGCCACCGGCGGTGAGGACCCAGACCTCGTTGCCGTCCCATACCGGGCCGATGGTGTTGAGCATCTGGCGGCGGCGGGTGTTGGATTCCTCGGCGGTGCGGCCCTTGCCCAAGATGGGCAGGAGCATGCCGACGCCGAAGTCGAAGCCTTCGAGGGTCAGGTAGCCGATCCACAGGACGGCGATGAGGACGAACCAGACGATCTGGAGTGCAGAGAGTTCCATGATGGTGAGTCCTTGACTCAGTAGGCGAAGACGTAGGGGGCGTCGGCGTCGCGGTCGGCCGGATCGACCGGCTCAGCGACGGGCACCGCGCCGATGCGGGCGTACTTGAGGGTGAGCTTGACCTCGACGACGGCGAGTGCGCCGTAGAGCAGGGTGAAGAGCACCATGGTCAGCGCGACGCTGAAGGCGCCGACACCGGAGGAGACCCCGGCCTCGGTCGACATCATCCCGTTGACGATGAACGGCTGGCGGCCGATCTCGGTGAAGATCCAGCCGAACGACATGGCGGCGACGGGCAGCAGCGGGGTCGCCACGGCTAGCGGCATCCAGTAGCGCTCGGTCGTCACGCCGCTCTTGCGGGTCTTCCACAGGGCCAGGAGGGCGACGGCCATCGTGGCAAAGCCGGCGCCCATCATCAGCCGGAAGTTCCAGTAGGCCAGCCAGATCGTCGGCGTGTAGGTGGCCGCCGCGGTGAGCGGGTCGGCGCCATACTTCGCCTGCATCGCCGCTTCCAGCTCGTTGATGCCCTTCACCGGGCCCGACGTGCTCCCGGTGGCCAGGTAGGACAGGACGCCGGGCACTTCGATGGAGAAGATCTTGTCCTTGCCGTCGAGCGAGCCGATGGTGAAGATGCTGAACGGCGCGTTGCCGTCGGACGACTCGTAGAGGGCCTCGGCAGCGGCCATCTTCATCGGCTGGACCTCGGTCATGACCTTGCCCTGCATGTCGCCGGTGACGGCAACGGCCAGGCCACCGACCAGGGCGAACCAGGCGCCGAACCGGACGGCCTTGCGGTACATCGACAGATCCGAGTGGGTCCGCGACTCGAGGGCGTGCTTGCGCAGCTGGTAGAGGGCCACGCCGAGGACGAAGGCGCCCGCGGTCATGTAGGCGCCGGTCAGCACGTGCGGGAAGGTGACGAGCTGGACCTTGTTGGTCAGCACGGCGAGGAAGTCGTCGAGCTCGGCGCGGTTGGTCTTCTCGTTGAAGGTGTAGCCGACCGGGTTCTGCATGAACGAGTTGGCGGCCAGGATGAAGTAGGCCGAGAACACCGTGCCGAGGTGGGTCAGCCAGATCGTCGCCAGGTGGACCTTGCGCGGGAGCCGATCCCATCCGAAGATCCACAGGCCGAGGACGGTCGACTCGAGGAAGAAGGCGAGGAGGGCCTCGAAGGCCAGCGGCGCGCCGAAGATGTCACCGACGAAGCGCGAGTAGAGGCTCCAGTTCATGCCGAACTGGAACTCCTGCACGATGCCGGTGACCAGACCGAGGGCGAAGTTGATCATGAAGAGCTTGCCGAAGAACTTCGTCAGGCGGAGCCACTCGGGGTTGCCGCTGCGGTGCCAGATGGTCTGCATGACCGCGATGAGCGCGGTGAGCCCGATGGTGATCGGGACGAACAAGAAGTGGTAGACGGTCGTGATGGCGAACTGCCACCGAGCCAGGTCCAAGGCGTCCATCGACGGGTGTCCTTGAGTAGAGCGATTGAGGTCATGGGCACGTCGACGGGATCCCGCGAGCCCCCCAAGGTCGCACCCTGCTGGGAGCGTAAGCCTGAGTTCTGGGAGCCCGCGGGCCGAAGGTCCTAGGTGGGCCGGGCGCTATCGGTGCTGGGGGTGTTGCACTGAGCGTCGATGTGTCCCAACCGCACGCTCACCGCGCGCTGAAATGTGACGCAGGTCGCCTGCTGTCGTCCCACTCATTGGGACGGTGATTTGCCGAGATTGCCCGTCAAAACGCTGGTAGAGCCCGGGCAGGGCGACATTCAGCCACCGAGGAGGTTGCCGAGCATGCCCCCGCCGCTGGAGCTCGACTGGCCTCCGCCCCCGCCGGCGCCGAACAGGCGGCCCTCGGAGGGCTGGACAAGGACGTATCCCTGACCGCCGAACGCCATCTGGACCAACTCGCCCGTGCCGCCGCGGATCATCGACTTGATCCCGCCGGTGTCGATCCGGACGTCCATCGAGACCCCCGATGTCCACAGGACGACCGCCTGCGCGTCGGCGAAAGTCGGCGCGCCGGAGACGTCGAGGGCGACCGGGTCCCCGTCGGTGGTGACCGCGACATACCCCGTCCCGCGCAGCGAGACGTTGTAGAGGCCGCCGGCCATCATTCCGCCGCGGGCCTGGATCCGGTGGATGTCCCACTCGATGGATCCGGAGAAGGCCAGAACGTTCTTGCCGCTGACCGACACCATGTCGTTCTCCAGGTAGAAGACCTGGATCTCCTGGGCCTGGTCGGCGACGAACAGCTCACCGCTGCCGGTGCAGCTCATGATGTCGACGCCCTCGCCGGTGACGGCCTGCTTGAGGAACTTGTTCAGCCCTCCGGAGCCCTTGTTCTCGAACCGCACGTCCCCCTGGTAGGCGACCATCGACCCGGTGCGGGCCCAGACCTGGCCGTAGGCCATGTTGATCTTGAGCAACTTCTTGTTCTGGAGGAGGAAGGGGTCCTGGCCAGGGTTCTCCTGGTACTGCTGGAACAAGGTGCCGTGGATGGCCATCGAGTCCTCCGTGACGGTGCTGCTGACGAGGGGTAACCGGGGGATGCGCCCGGCACTGCCGAGTATGGTCCACCACGACCGTTTCGTCCGCCCTTTACGTCGGCATTGCGGTGCGGCCACGATGTGGTCATGGGATTCCTCGACAAGGCCAAGGCCGCCGCCACTGAGCTGGCCGCCAAGGCCGACACTGCTTTGGCCCAAGCCGGTATGGCGGGGCCGGCCTCGTCCAGCCGTGACGCCGACCGATACTTCCGCGATCTCGGTGTGCTCACCTACCTCTCCGAGTCGGGCCGACCGGCCGACGCTGCGGAGCGGGCTCGCGTCCTCGCGGGGCTCCGGGCCCTGGAGCAGCAGGGGGTCTTGGGTTCGCTCGCCCTGCAGTCGACGCCACCGCCGCCGCCTGGTGCCGCGGCCGCTGCCCCGCCGCCGCCTGGTGCCGCGGCAGCGGGGGCCATGGCACCGCCACCGCCGACCTACTCCGCGCCGCCACCGTCGACCTACTCCGCGCCGCCACCGCCGGCCAGTGCCCCACCCCAGCCACCGGCCGGGTCAGCGCCCCCGCCGCCCCCGCCACCGCCGCCGCCACCGGCGACCTGATCGGTCGCGTCGGCGGCGCGGCGAGCAGGTCGGGGCGACGGGCTTGCGGGCCCGCGTTCACCACCTGTTCACTTGCGCCATGCGTGCTTCCTGGCAGGAGTTCAAGGCCTTCGCGATGGGCGGCAACATGCTCGACCTCGCGCTCGGCTTCATCATCGGTGCTGCCTTCGCCGCCCTCGTCGAGTCCCTGGCGAGCAACATCCTCATGCAGCTCGTGGCAGCGATCTTCGGGACGCCCGACTTCAGCGCGCTCAGTGTCGGCATTCGGGGCACCGAGATCGAGTACGGAGCGTTCCTCACCGACCTGGTGAGCTTCCTGCTGCTCGGGCTGGTCCTCTTCGCGATCGTCAAGGTGGTCAAGAAGGCCGGGCTCGGCAACTTCCGGGCCCAGGGCCAACGCGAGTGCCCCCACTGCAAGGAGTTCGTCGCCATCGACGCGATCAAGTGCAAGTGGTGCACCGCGGACATCGAGCCGGAGTTGCTGGACGAGGAGGACATCCCCTTGCTGCGGGCCCGCGGTTGGGAGCCCCCAGCGCCCGAGCAAGCCTGACGCCGGTCCGGGCAAACGCCGAACTGGCCGCCGATCCGCGGGCGAACGCCGAACTGGCCGCCGGTCCGCGGGGAGGCGAGCTCGACCCGGGGGAGGGCTCAGTCGGGATAGCCCATCGGGTTCTGGCGCTGCCAGCGCCAGGCGTCGCGACACATGTCATCGATGTCCCGAGTCGCCTGCCAGCCGAGCTCGGCGTGCGCGGCGGACGGGTCGGCATACGACGCCTCGATGTCACCGGGGCGTCGGCCCACGACCTCGTACGGCAGCTCGTGGCCCACGGCGCGCTCGAAGGCGTGCAGCACCTCGAGCACCGAGGTCCCCCGTCCGGTGCCCAGGTTCCAGGTCGACACCGGCGCGTCGGTGTCGCTCAGGCGAGCCAGCGCGGCGACGTGTCCGGCGGCCAGGTCCTCCACGTGGATGTAGTCGCGCAGCGCGGTCCCGTCCGGGGTGTCGTAGTCACCGCCGAAGACGGCCAGCTTCTCCCGGCGGCCCACCGCGACCTGGGCGATGAACGGCACCAGGTTGTTGGGGATGCCCTCAGGGTCCTCACCGATCGTGCCACTGGGGTGGGCCCCGACCGGGTTGAAGTAGCGCAGCAGGGCGATCCGCCAGGTCGGGTCGGCTGCGGCCACATCGCGCAGGATCTGCTCCTGCATGACCTTGGTCCAGCCGTAGGGGTTGGTCGCCGCGGTCGGCAGGTCCTCGGTCATCGGCAGGGGGGGCTCGGCGCCATACACGGTCGCGGATGAGCTGAAGACCAGTCGGCGCACGCCGTGGCGGCGCATCGCCCGCACCAGCGAGAACGTCGAGTCGAGGTTGTTCTCGTAGTACTCCAGCGGCTTCGCGACCGACTCACCGACGGCCTTGAGCCCGGCGAAGTGGATCACCGCGTCGAACGGCTCCTCGGCGAAGAGTCGCTCGGTCTTGTCCCGGTCGGTGACGTCGAAGGCGTGCACCGGCAGGTGAGACCCGGTCAGCGCCTCGACCCGACCGACGACAGTCGGCTTCGCGTTGCTGAAGTTGTCCACGACGACGACCTCGTGGCCAGCAGCCACCAACTGAACGACGGTGTGTGAGCCGATGTACCCCGCCCCGCCGCTGACCAAGACACGCATGGCCCCACGGTATGGCACTGCCGTCCCGGGTCAGCCCGCTTTGCCGCGCATGTCCACGATCCGGCGGGCCTTGCCGACCGACCGCTCGATCGCTCCGGGGTCCTTGATGTCCACGGCAGCGGTGATCCCGATCGTCGCCTTGATCCGGTTCTGCAACCGGGTGGCGATAGCCGCGCGCGCGTCCGGGCTGAGGTAATCGGTTGTCTCGCCGAGAATCGTGAGCTCGACCATGCTGCCCGGCTGGGTCAGCACACACTGGAAGTAGGGCGCCAGCCCGGGCTCGCGCAGCACGTGCTCTTCGATCTGGGTCGGGAAGACGTTGACCCCGCGGATGATCATCATGTCGTCGGTGCGACCGGTCACCTTCTCCATCCGCCGGTATGACGGGCAGGCCGTGCCCGGCAACAGCCGGGTCAGGTCGCGGGTGCGGTAGCGGATGATCGGCAGCGCCTGCTTGGTCAGCGAGGTGAAGACCAGCTCGCCGGGCTCGCCATCAGCCACCGGCGCGAGGGTGATGGGGTCGACGATCTCGGGGTAGAAGTGGTCCTCCCAGATGTGCAGGCCGTCCTTGGTCGTGGCCGCCTCCTGGGACACGCCAGGGCCGATCACCTCGGACAGCCCATAGATGTCGACCGCCGAGATGCCCGCGCGGGCCTCGATCTCCTCGCGCATCTGTTGCGTCCACGGCTCGGCACCGAAGATGCCGATCTCCAGGGAGGACGAGACCGGGTCGATCCCCTGGCGCTCCATCTCGTCGAGGATCGAGAGGAAATAGGACGGGGTCACCATGATGATCCGCGGTCCAAAGTCCGCGATGAGCTGCACCTGGCGCTCGGTCATCCCCCCGGAGACCGGCACCACCGTGCAGCCGAGCCGCTCAGCACCGTAGTGCGCGCCGAGCCCTCCGGTGAACAGGCCGTAGCCGTAGGCCACATGGACGATGTCGCCAGGGCGGCCACCGGCGACGTTGATCGAGCGAGCCATGACGTCGGCCCACATGTCGACATCCGCCCGCGTGTAGCCGACGACGGTCGGTTTCCCGGTGGTCCCGGACGAGGCGTGCACCCGCACGACCTCTTCTCGCGGCACCGCAAACATGCCGAACGGGTAGTTCTGGCGCAGGTCCTCCTTCGTCGTGAAGGGCACCTGGGCCAGGTCGGCCAGGGAGTGGACGTCCTGCGGGTGGATGCCTGCCGCGTCGAAGGCGCGCTGGTAATGCGGCACGTTCGCATAGGCGCGGGCCAGAGTCTCCTTGAGCCGACGCAACTGCACGTCACGCAGGTGGTCGGTGTCCCAGGACAGGGCGGGGTCGACATACGTCGTCATGACGGCATCCTTTGGCGGCAGCGACGGGGCGGGCGACGGCACCGAGCCTGCCGCGTCCGCTGGGTGGGTGCAACAGGGCGACGGTCCCTCGTATGGCGGTGCCGGCCCGGTAGGCGAGAGGTCTTGGGGCTGCATTCGAGTGCCCCTCGCTCGGCACACGCGAACGGGCGGCCCGAGGATGCCCCCGGACCGCCCGTCGCACTCGCTCCGCGAGCCGGTCGAGGCGGTGTGACTAGTGCGTGTCCTCGGTGAGGACGCGGCGCAGGAAGGAGCGGGTGCGCTCGTGCTGGGGGTTGTCGATGACGTCGCGCGGATGGCCCTCCTCGACGACGACACCGCCGTCCATGAAGACGACGTGGTCGGAGACCTCCTTGGCGAAGCCCATCTCGTGGGTCACGCAGATCATCGTCATCCCGTCAGCGGCGAGCTCACGCATGACGGTGAGCACCTCACCGACCAGTTCGGGGTCCAGCGCTGAGGTCGGCTCGTCGAAGAGCATGAGCTTGGGCCGCATGCACAACGCCCGGGCGATGGCGACCCGCTGCTGCTGCCCACCGGAGAGCATCCCCGGGTATGCCGCCGGCTTGTCGGCCAGCCCGACCCGGGCGAGCAGGTCCATGGCCCGCTCCTTGACCTCCTTGGCGTTCTCGCCCTTGACCTGGATCGGCGCCTCCATGACGTTCTCGAGGGCCGTCTTGTGCGGGAAGAGGTTGAAGCGCTGGAACACCATCCCGATGTCTCGGCGCTGTTCGGCGATCTTCTTGTCGTGCAGGCGGTAAAGGACGCCGCCGCGCTCCTCGTAGCCCATGAGGTCGCCGTCGACCCAGATCCGCCCGCCGTCGATGGTCTCCAGCTGGTTGATGCAGCGGATGAAGGTCGTCTTGCCCGACCCGGAGGGGCCGAGCAGCACGACGACCTGGCCGGGGTAGACGTCGAGGTCGATGCCCCGCAGGACGTGGTTGTCGTGGAACGACTTGCTGACGTTGACCGCGTGGACGAGCGGGTCGCCGGTGCGTGTCGGTGTGGTCGTCATCAGTGGTCAGCCCCTGCCGCCATGATCTTCTGCTCCGCCTTCTTGCGCTTCTTGCCGGTCGGAGCGCCGAAGCCGCGACCGAAGTACTTCTCCAGGTAGGCCTGACCGACCATGAGCACGCTGCAGACGATGAGGTACCACGCGCAGGCGGCGACGTATGCGGGCATGATCTTCAGCGTCCGGGTACCGATGGCCTGGGTCTGGAAGAACAGCTCGGTCGTGATCGACATGGCCAGGAGCAGCGAGGTGTCCTTGACCATGGCGATCGTCTCGTTGCCGGTGGGCGGCACGATGACCCGCATGGCCTGAGGGAGGACGATGCGCCACATCGTCTTGCCCGGTGACATGCCCAGTGCCTGCGCCGCCTCGGCCTGGCCCTTGTCGACCGACAGGATGCCAGCTCGAGCGATCTCGGCCATGTAGGCCGCCTCGGAAAGGCCTAGCCCGAGGATGCCGAAGAGAAGCCCCCTCGAGAGGGCGTTGACGTCGAGCTGGGTGAAGGTGAGCCCGAGCGACTGCCCGAACGGTATACCGAGGTCGACGACGGGATAGAGATAACCGAGAGACCCCATCGTCGCGAGGAGCACATAGCGTGGCATGGACCGGAAGAACCACGTGTAGCCGAAGGAGACGGCGCGCAGCACGGGGTTGTCCGACAGCCGCATAACGGCCATGACGACGCCCAGGCCGACGCCGATGATCATCGCCCCGATGGTGCCGAGGATGGTCCCCTTGAGCAGGCCCTCGATGACAGGAGTCTGCTGCATCACTTCGAGCGCGAAGGACCAGTTCCAGCGGGGGTTGGTGACTGCCGAGCTGGCGGCCATGGACACGAGCACGGCGATGACCGCAATGGCGACCCAGCGGCCTGGGTGCCGGACCGGCCGGGCGTCGATGGCGCCCGGCCGGTCCGCGGCACTCGAGGTGCTCACTTGATCGGGTTGACCGCGAAGTCGGTGATGGCCCCGGAGGTGTTGCCCCACTTCTCGAGCGCGGCCTTGTAGCTGCCGTCGGCGGCCGTCGCCTTGAGAGCCTCGGCGATCGCCTGGGCGAAGTCGGTCTGGTCCTTGGGGACGACGAACCCGTAGGGCGCCGCGTCGTAGATCTCGCCGAGGGCCTCGAGCTGGCCGTCGGTCTGGGCCACGGCGTATAGGCCGATCGGGGAGTCGGCGAGCATGGCCGCGGTGCGGCCGCTGACGAGGTTGGCCGTGACCTTGCCCTGGTCGGCGTCGATGACGATGTCGATGGCCTGCTTGCCGGCGTCGGTGCAAGCCTTGCTGCGCGCCTTGAGGTCGTCGACCTGGACGGTGTCCTTCTGGACCCCGATCGACAACCCGCAGGCGTTGGCTGGGTCGACAGCCTTGGGGTTGCCCTTGGCCACGGCCCACTGCGTGCCGGCGTTGAAGTAGCTGATCATGTTCGACTGTCCCTGGCGCTCGGTGTTGACCGTGAAGGACGAGACGCCCACGTCGAACTTGCCGGAGTTGACGCCGAGGATGATCTCGCCGAAAGCGGCCGGGACATACTCCACAGTGACGCCGAACTTGGCCGCGACGGCGTTGAAGATGTCGACATCCATACCGACGACGGTCTTGCCGTCGGCGTCGAGGAACTCGTTGGGCGCGTAGGTGGCGTCGGTGCCGACGAGGATCTTGCCCGCGGTCTTGATCTTGGCGGGGAGCTTTGCCGCCAGGGCTGGGTCGACGGCGGTTTTGGTGCTTGCGGCCGGCGCAGACGTCTTCGAGCCGCCGTTGTTCGACAGGGAGTCCGAGCCGCAGGCGCTCAGGGCGAGGCCGACGGCAACGAGGCCGGTCAGGGCCAGAGTGCGACGCTTCATGGGTGTCCTTCCAGGTGCGGTGCCGCCGCGCGCCAGATGGGCGGCGGGTCCGGGTCAGAGGTTGCCCCATCCGCCCGCCGATGTCCACGGTTCCGGGAGGATCGCCATACACCTGTGACCTGGGACATCAGATTCCGTTGTCCGATCTGCCCGACCTTGCGGGTTTCGTCGCCGCGCGCGCCGACGACCGCCGACTACCGCGGCGTGATCGTGCGCGAGCGCCCGCGCAGCTCTGCGATCAGGGCCCGGTCCGATTCGCGGGTCACCCGCACGTCGGTCAGCCCGGACCTCCCGTATGTCGCCCGCACCCACGCCTCGGCCACCAGGACGTCTCCGCGACGGGCTGGAGAGACGAAGGTGATGTCCCCACCCGCGGCCACCGTGGTGACTCCGCGCGAGTTGCAGGCCAGCGCGAAGGTGGAGTCGGCCAAGGTGAAGACGTAGCCGCCGTGGCAGATGTCGTGGCCGTTGACCATCGTGTCGGCGACCGTCATGGACACCACAGCATGGTCGATCTCGACGACCCGGGCCGTCATACCGAGGGTGGCCGAGGCCAGGTCGTCGGCCCACATCCGGCGCACGTGGCTCAGGTCGGGCTCGGCGCCCGCCGACAGCGGGTCCGGCGCACTCATCGGGCCCTCGGTCGGGTCAGCGCAGGGCTGGGTCGGTAGCGACCTCCGGGGTATGCCGTGTCCAGCTCGCGCAACTGGTCGGCGACGACGTCATACCCGAGGTCCTGGCCCCAGGCGATCGGTCCGCGGGGGTAGCGGGTGCCCAGAGTCATGGCGACATCGACATCCGCCTCGCTCGCCTCGCCGCGATCCACCAGATCGACCGCCTCGTTGATGAGCATCGCCACGGTTCGCGCCAGCGGGGTGGTGACCAGCGGGCCATGAAGCAGGGCCTCGACGGCGGCGGGGTCCGCGGCCACGTCGATGGGGCGGCCATCTGCGTCATACCGGTAGACGCCGTGACCGGTCTTGCGACCGAGCCGGCCCGCGGCGACGAGGTCCTGCTGAAACGCGGTGGGGGCGTATCGAGGGTCTCGCCCGGTCTGCTCCCAGACCGACGTGCCGACGGCGAGATTGACGTCCTGGCCGATGAGGTCGGTCAGCTCGAACGGCCCCATGGGGAAGCCGCCGGCGCGCAGGCAGGCGTCGATCGTCGCCGCGTCGGCGACCTCGCCCACCATCCGCTGGGCCTCGCCGTAGAACGGGCGGGCCACCCGGTTGACGATGAACCCAGGGGTCGAGGCGCACACAACGGGCGTCTTGCCCCATTCGCGCATCAAGGTGGTGCAGTAGTCGACGATCCACGGGGCGGTGTCGACGGCGCGGACCACCTCGACGAGCTTCATCGCCGGCGGCGGGTTGAAGAAGTGCAGGCCCAGCACTCGCTCCGGCTCGCTGACCTGTTCGGCGATGGCCGAAACGTCCAGGCTCGAGGTGTTCGTCGCCAGGATGGTCGTGGCTGGCTGGTGCTCGGCGAGCGCGGCGAGCAGAGCTGCTTTGACGTGCAGGTCCTCCACGACTGCCTCGACGACGATGGAGCACTCGGGTAGGTCGGTGAGGTCGTCAGCCACGTGCAGCCTGGCGACGGTGGCGTCGGCGTCGGCGGCGCTCAACGCCCCGCGGTCGACCCGCTGGGCCAACGCGGTGGCGATCCGGGTGCGAGCCCGTGCGGCCGCATCGGCAACCGCGTCGACGAGCCAGACCTCCTCACCGGCGGCTGCGGCGACCTGGGCGATCCCTGAGCCCATCGCTCCGGCTCCGAGGACGGCGACGGTCAGATCCATGCCGCCCATCGTGGCAGGCGCGCCCGTGCCGTGCACGGGGCGCGTGGCTACATTGGGCGTATGTCGCAACCGGGGTCGCACGACCTGTCCGTCCCGGCGCTCGTCGAGCGCCACGCCGCAACGTTGGCCGAGGCGACCCACGCCCTGGCGACGCGCCGCTACTACGCGCGCTATCCCGAATCCCCGTCGCCGCGGGTCTACGGCCAGACCGCTGCCGCCGACGGCCTGGCGGCCTACCAGTCGCATCTCGACTCCCGGTTCGAGGCGCTCGCCGACCAGCCCGGTGACGGCTCGTGGGTCGGTGCGGAGGTCTCGCCCTACGGGCCGGTCCTGGGGAGCACCTACCCGCACCTCGATGTCGCGGCCGCCGTCGCGGCCGCGCAGGCCGCGCTGCCGGCCTGGCGCGACCTCGGGGCGCGGGGCCGAGCGGCCGTGTGCGTCGAGATCATCGACCGCATCAATGCGCGCTCCTTCGAGATCGCCAACGCGGTGATGCACACCAGCGGGCAGCCCTTCGTCATGGCGTTCCAGGCGGCCGGCCCGCACGCGCAGGACCGGGCCTTGGAGTCCGTCGTCGCGGCGCTCGTCGAGCAGGAGCGCATCCCGGAGTCGGTGCTGTGGGAGAAACCTGGCCGCGACGCGCCGCTGCGGATGCAGAAGGACTACCGCATCGTGCCCCGCGGCCTGGCCCTGGTGGTCTGCTGCAACACCTTCCCCACGTGGAACACCTACCCGGGGTTGTTCGCCTCGCTGGCGACCGGTAACCCGGTGCTCGTCAAGCCGCATCCGCGGGCGGTGCTGCCGCTGGCAATCTCCGTCGAGGTGGCCCGCGGGGTGCTCCGCGAGGTAGGTCTGGACCCGGCGCTCGTGCAGTTGCTGCCAGAAGCGGAGGGGGAGGGCCTGGCCACGGTGCTCGCCGAGCGCCCCGAAGTGGCCATCGTCGACTACACCGGCGGCCCGGCCTTCGGCCGTTGGCTCGAGCAGCAGGGCGCGCCCCGCGGCCAGCTCGTCTTCACCGAGAAGGCCGGCATCAACTCGGTGGTCGTCGACTCGACGGACAACCTGCGTGGCGTCCTGGGCAACCTGGCCTTCTCCGTCACGCTCTACACCGGACAGATGTGCACCACGCCGCAGAACATCTACCTTCCCCGCGACGGAGTCGACACCGATGAAGGTCATCTGTCCTTCGACGAGTGGGCCGATCGCCTCGCGGCCGCCATCACCTCGCTGACCAGCGACGACGCCAAGGCCGTCGAGGTGCTGGGTGCGACCGTCAACGACGGCGTGCGGGCCAATGTCGAGGGCCTCGACGAGCTGGCCGCCTCGGCTGGCGGCCGCGTCGTCCTGCCCTCCCGCGACGTGACCCATCCGGCATATCCCGAAGCGGTGGTCCGCACCCCCGGGCTGGTGGCCGTCGACGTGGCGCGTGAAGACATCTACACCCAGGAGTACTTCGGGCCGGTCACCCTGCTCATCAAGACCGCATCGACGGCGCAGTCGTTGGCGCAACTGCGCGACACCGTCCGTGAGCACGGCGCCATGACGGCCGCCGTGTACTCCACGTCCGAGGAGGTGCTGGCGCAGGCTCGAGATGCCGCCGCCGACGCCGCCGTGGCGTTGTCGGAGAACCTCACCGGCGGCGTGTTCGTCAACCAGACGGCCGCCTTCTCGGACTTCCACGGCACGGGAGCGAACCCGGCTGCCAACGCGGCGTACACGGACGCCGCCTTCGTCTCCGGCCGGTTCCGGGTGGTCACGAGCCGACGGCACGTATGACGGGGCGTTCGCCGGAGCAGCCCACGCCCTCGGTTGCCGTCACGACCTGCGGGCCGGTCCCCGGCGGCGAGGCGCACGTGTCGTGGACCGCGGATGTCGCGGCCGAGGACGTCCGCGCGGCGGTGGACGAGGTGCTCTCCTCGGGTGCCGCCGAGCGCGTTGTCGCGCGGATCCCGGTGTCGGATCGGCGCTCGCTCGGCGTCGCCGCTCGAGCGGGTCTGCGGCGCGAGGGCATCGAGCGCTCGGTCCTGCTCCCGGACGGGTCGCGCGGCGACGTCGTCCGGCTGGCCCGGCTTGCCGAGGACCCCGGGCCGACGACACCGGAGGGATTCCGCGCCGTCCTCAACGCCGGACTGAACCGCACCCGGGTCATCGCCCAGGCCCTCATCACCGACCCGTTCGATCGGGTGCTGCTGTGCGAGCTGACCTACAAGCGGTACTGGGACCTGCCCGGCGGCGTCGTCGACCCCGGCGAGTCACCGGCCCAAGGTCTGGTCCGGGAGGTGCGTGAGGAACTCGGCATCGACGTGCCGGTCGAGGAGTTGGCCGTGGTGTCCTGGCTGCCGCCGTGGCAGGGCTGGGACGATGCGGTGCTGTTCCTGTTCCGGGCCCGCGCCGACCCCAACGTCCACGAGGTCGCGCAGCTGGAGCATCGAGAGATCGCCGCCGTGCACTGGGTCGAGTTCGACGATGTGGCCGACCATGCGGCCGACTACACCGCGCGGCTCATCGAGGTGGGACTCGGCGCCGCGCACCCTCGCTATCTGGAGGACGGCCGCGAGCCCGGCTGATCTGGCCCGGTGGGCGCCGGGACTGCGGTGCCGGCGTCAGCCTTGACCGGCATAGGAGCCGAAACTCCACTGGTTGCCCTCGGAGTCCCTCACGGTGGCACTGCGTCCACCGAAGTCCTGGTCCTTGGGGTCGATCAGCGTGCTCGCTCCCGCAGCGAGAGCCGCGGCATGGACGTGATCGACCGCCGCGTCGGTGGGCACGACGCAGTAGACCGACGACACGCCCGCTCGCCGCTCGTACTCGTCCGGGGTCTCGCGTGAGGCGGATCCGCACATCACCGCACCGCCTCCGGGCCAACTGAGCTCTGCGTGTTCGAGCAGGTTCGGGTCGTCTGCCGACCAGTGGACCACCTGAGGGCTGAAGCCGATCGCGGTGAGGAACTCGAGTGCACGACGCGGGTCGGCGAAGGAGATGGCCGGGAAGACGGTTGTGGTCATGGCGCCATTGTCTGGTCCAACGGGACCTGGGTTCTTGAACGAATCGGCCGTGAGGGCCGTCTGCGTGGGTCGGGATCAGCTGGCGTATTCGGCCATCTCGCCCAAGGTCGCCAGAGGGGCCTGGCCCGCGAAGCGGGTCCACTCGCGGGTCAGGTGGGACTGGTCCGCGTACCCGCAGTCGGCGGCAACCCGAGCCAGCGAACGACCCTGCCGCAGGAGCTCGCGAGCGTGAGCGAAGCGCATGAGTTGGGCCGCACGTTTCGGGGTGACCCCGAACT
Source organism: Actinomycetota bacterium (assembly GCA_052034115.1). Lineage (GTDB taxonomy): Bacteria > Actinomycetota > Actinomycetes > Actinomycetales > Dermatophilaceae > Lutibacillus. The sequence goes on along the minus strand of JBPOIZ010000041.1, from coordinate 7,631 downwards.
CGGAGACGAAACACGTGTGCAGATGTCGGGTGCTCCACCCGGTCGACTCGGCGAGTGAGGTGATGCGGATGCGTCCCGCAGACTCGGTGAGCAGGCGCCACCCGTGCAGCGCCGCGGACGGGGCCGCAGTGGCACGTTTGTCTCCACCGGACCTCAGGTTGGCGAGCAGGGCCGCGTCGAGCAGTGCGAACCGGCGTGGCCATGTCGTGGCCTGGCAGATCTGTTCATGGGCCGCGGAACTGACCCCCAGTGGTACGTCGTCGTGGCTCACCATGGACTTGGCTAGCGCACCGACCGGTAGGCCGAGTAACGCCCGCGCCCCCAGGGGCGTGAGGTCCATCTGGATCCCGTGCAGCGGCCCACCGGTATGGATCAGAGCCGCCTGCGTGTGGAGACCGGACGCCAGCCGCCAATGCCGTGCCCGGCTATCCGGGTCGTCTTTCCACGCCGCGTCGAGGGGCTCTTGAAAGGCGAGGATGAGTGTTGCCGAAGGCCCGGCGACACCGTGATGTATGCCGGGCGCCCTGTGATGGAGGTACCCGACATAGGCGTTCACGTAGGGCCGCAGCGCCGGGTGCGGGCGAGCGACCGACCCGCTGCCCAACCCCGCCATATCAGGGAGTCTGACCAGCCTCGGCCGGGCGAGCAAGGGCCACCTGTGGGTGGGTGTCGCCGAATCGCTACGTCACTGGCCCGCTCAGCGGGCCAGTGTCGTAGGCGTCGGGTGGTGTGTTAGTCCCGGCCGTCAGGCAGCGCCAGGCTGAGGATCCACGAGACCGCGGTGACGATCAGGGCCCCCATCACCGCCGACCAGAAGAACTGGTCGATGGCGAAGGCCAGCCCGAGCTTGCCCGCCACCCAGGAGGTGAGCACGAGCATGAGGGCGTTGACGATGAAGATGAACAAACCCAGCGTCAAGACGAGCGCCGGCAGCGCGAGGAGCTTGACGATGGGGCGAACAATCGCGTTGACCAGACCGAAGATCACGGCGACCAGGAGCACCGTCAGCAGGTTGGTGGCGATCTCCGGGCTCTCGCCGAGGGCAATGCCTGGCACCGCCATCGCGGCGACCCAGATCGCTGCGGCGTTGATCGCCGTCTTGATGAGGAAGGACTTCACCTCTCGATCCTCGCACGCCGGGCCGGGCAGTGGCGCCGTGAGGGCACGCCCTACCAGTGCCGGTCGTCAACTCGGTGCCCCCGTCATACAGTGCGACCATGACCGACGCCTCCGCGAACGATGACCTGTGCCGGCCACGGGCAGTGTTGGACGCCATGCCGGCCTACGTGCCGGGCAAGCCGGCGCAGCAGCGCGCGCAGGGCGTCGTCTACAAGGCCAGTTCGAACGAGAACCCTTACCCTCCGTTGCCGAGCGTGCTGACCGTCCTGCGCGATGCGGCCGGTGAGGTCAATCGGTACCCCGACATGGCGGTCAGTGCGTTGAGTGCCGCGCTCGCCGACCGGCTAGGCGTGCCGACCGAGTCCATCGCGACGGGCACCGGTTCGGTCGGCGTGCTGGGCCAGGTCGTCCAGGCGATGTGCGATGCCGGCGACGAAGTGGTCTACGCGTGGCGCTCGTTCGAGGCCTATCCGATCGTCTGCGCCGTCGCCGGCGCCGTGGGGGTGCCGGTGCCGTTGGGGCCGGGGGAGCGCCACGACCTGCCTGGCATGGCTGCCGCGATCACCGAGCGCACCAAGGTGGTCATCGTGTGCACCCCGAACAACCCCACCGGCACCACCGTGACTGCCGACGAACTGGCGCAGTTCCTCCAGACGGTGCCGCGTCGGGTGCTCGTCGTCATCGATGAGGCGTATGTCGAGTTCGTCCGTGATCCCACGTCCCCGGACGCGCTCGCGGTCTGGCGGGACCACCTCAACGTCATGGTGCTGCGCACCTTCTCGAAGGCCTATGGGCTGGCCGGCCTCCGTGTCGGGTACGCCGTGGCGCACCCCGCGATTGCCGCCGCGCTGCGCAAGACCGCGGTGCCCTTCGGGGTCAACTCCCTCGCGCAGCTCGGCGCCGTCGCCTCCCTCGATGCGTGGGGGGAGCTGGCCGAGCGAGTCGAGGCCCTCGTCGGGGAACGGACGCGCGTGGAGGCGGAGCTGGCGCAGCAGGGTTGGCGGGTCGGGCCCAGTCAGGCCAACTTCGTCTGGTTCGCGCTCGGTGACCGGTGTGCAGACTTCGCCCAGGCCTGCGACACCGCGGGTCTGGTGGTTCGCCGGTACGGCGACGACGGGGTGCGGGTGACGATTGCCGAGACCGAGGCCAATGACCGGTTAATCGAGGTGGCACAGCGTTTCTTCGCTTGACTCCGGGCTAGGCCCTCTGGTAGCGGTGGCTACGCCACAAGCAGCGCCACCAGGTCCCAGAATCCCGCGGTCGGACGGGACCACGACGGGCTGACATATGGCGACCTCAAGTTCTCGACCAGCCCGCTGAAATCGTTCTCTCCCCAGGCGCCGACGACGATCTCGTCGGGCGTCGCGGGGGAGAGCGCAATACGATGTGCGGCTACCGTGTTCCCGACGCGGTCCCCTAGCTCGGGCGACCCCGAGAGCCCCGAGCCCTGTCGAAGGTAGAGGTGTGGGCAGGTTGTGGGGGCGCTGCTCATGATTTGGACGACTCCTGCCTCAGCTGTGCTCCCTACGGACTCGTAAGGTGCACCAGCGAGGATCCCGACAACCCCAGCGCAGGGCTGGACAACAGCCACGGCGTAGCCGAGGTTGTCATTGCGCTCGCTGGCGCCGGGAACTCCAGCTGTGTCCTGTGTCCACGCACCCCGTTGGGTGAGGATCCCGTTTGCGCTGACCGAGAAGAGGTGCACGATTCCGGCGTCGGCAACTGCGCCCACATCCTCCGCCGGCGTGCCTACCGCGAGGAACCCTGGTTCAGCCTGGAGCTTGATGCCGAACGCATCCCCCTGCTCAGCGGTATCGGAGACCCCGGTTGAGTCCTGCGTGTAGCTCAGGCCGGCCCACGACGTGGCCGACCTCCGATACAGGGTCCTAATCGCGCCAGCGTCGACATTCCCGCTAACGATCGCGCCGCTGGCACCCACCACCAGGACCGGACCGGTGGAGTCAAGGGACGCGCCGAATCGGTTCCCAGTTGTCCCGTTGCCGGGAACGCCCGTCGTCAGTTCCGAGATCCACAACGGTGTATACGGGTTCAGCGCCGAGGTTAGCCGAGTGATGACTAGTGCGCCTCGGGATGAGCTGTACTCCTGCGAGCCGACTACGAGAGCAACGCCGTAGGCGTCGTCGAGCACCGCGATCGGGTATTCATCGAATTGGCTGTATGCGCGCATCGGCGTGTAGTGCAAGGAGCCCAAGCCGGTCGGGCTGCCCGCCCACCACATCAACCGGACGGTTGGAGTCCCGGTGAGCGGAACACGGTAATCGGTAGCGCTCACGGCGAGGTCGGCGAATCCGTCGTGGTTGAGATCGTGGACCTGCATAGCGAGGGGTCGCCACCGCGTTAGCAGGGTGTAACTTCCCGTGCCGTACCGGATCTGGATGCCCTCCTGGACTCCCAGCACCGAGTCCACCCTTCCGTCACCGTCGAAATCGGGCAACGACTGCTGTAGCGCGGCCACTGCTCCCGAGGGAACCACGGTCATCGCCAGGGCGGCTCCCACGGCGACAATGATCGACACAGGCCGCAATGCTCTCACGCCCAACTTCCCTAGCATCGAACCTCCCTGCCCGACCAGGCCGACTAATTCGGGTGCGTGATCTGAATACTGCTCGGCGCGAGAAACCTACCATTAGGTGTGTGGCCAGGGGGTCGGCTTGTTCAGGTGGGTCGGTGTTCCCGCTGGAGGCTCACCGAACTCGTCCTCATACCAGGACACGTAGGCTGCGACGGCGGTCGGCAAGGTCGCATAGACCCGGTGCTCGCCGATCCGGTCGAGGAACCCGGAGCGCCGCAGGTCGTCGGCCACCTCGAACTTCACCCGGGCCAGGGCCAGGACAACCCCGCGGCGTTCGAGGTCGGCGCGGAGCTCTTCGAGGACATCGATCGAGGTCAGGTCGACGTGGGTGTTCGCCTCGGCGTTGACCAGCAGCCACTGGGTCGGGGTGTCCACCCGGTCGAGGGAGTTCAGCGCCCGCCGACGGAAGTTCTCCACGTTGGCGAAGTAGAGCGGCGAGTCGTAGCGGTAGACGAGCAGGCCGGCGACCTGCTCGGCATTCGGGTAGTCGTCGACGTCGTGCATGCCCGCCCGGCCGGGGACGTAGCCGAGGATCCCGTCGTGCGGTCGGGAGACACGGCGCAGCAGGTCGAGCACCGATAGCCCGACCGCGACGAGGACGCCATAGAGGATGTCGACGGTCAGCACCCCGACCATCGTCACGATCGCCAACGCGAACTCGCTGCGCCGGAACGCCCACAGCCGTTTGAACTCCGGTATGTCGACCAACCGCGAGGCGGCCCAGATGACCAGGGCGCCCAGCGCGGCCCGCGGGAAGGTGGCGAGCACGCCACGCCCGAAGAGCAGCGTCCCGACGACGGCCAGGAGGGCCACGAGGGAGTAGACCTGGGTGCGCGAGCCGAGCGAGTCACCGATCGTCGTGCGCGAACCGCTGGAGGAGACCGGGAACCCCTGCATGGCCGACGCGGCGATGTTGGCCGTGCCGAGGGCCAGCAGCTCCTGGTTGGCGTCCACGGGGTAGCCGTTGCGGGTGGCGAAGGTGCGCGCCGTGAGGATGTTGTCGGTGTAGCCGACGACGGCCACGCCGAGGGCCGGCAGCAGCAGCGCCGACAGATCCGACACCGAGAAGGACAGGCTGGGCACGGGCACCCCGCCGGGCACCTCGCCGATGACGGCGACGCCCTTGGCCTGCAGCCCGAGGGCGGCCACCGCCGCTGCGGCGAGGAGCATGACGATGAGCGGCACCGGCAGTTTGGGGAACAGCTTGCGGCCGACGACGAGCAGCACCAGCACGATGATCGACAGGACCACGGTCATCGCCTTGGCCTCGCCGAGGTGGCTGAAGGTGTAGGCGAACTCGCCGAAGACCGAGTCGGCCTTGACCTTGATGCCGGTCACCTTGCCGAGCTGGCCGGCGACCATGATGACGGCGACCCCGGCCATGTAGCCGACGAGGACCGGCTTGCTCAGGAGCTCGGCGAGGAAGCCGAGGCGGGCGACATAGCCGACGAGGCACATCAGGCCGACGACCAGCGCGAGCATCGCCGCCAGGCCGGCATACCGGCTGGGGTCACCGGCAACCAGCGGAGCGATGGCGGTGGCCGTCATGAGGGCCGTCGTGGACTCCGGTCCGACGGACAGCTGGCGGCTGGAGCCGAAGAAGAAGTAGGCCGCCATCGAGCCGATGATCGTCCACAGGCCGACGACCGGGGGCAGCCCGGCGACCTCGGCATACGCCATGACCTGCGGGATGAGGTAGGCCGCCACGGTCACCCCGGCGACGAGGTCACCTCGCAGCCACGGCTTCTCGTATGACGTCAGCGTCGCGAGGCCAGGGATCAGTGCCCCGGGCGTGGGCTGCGACCGGCGGTTGGACATGCTGGGGAGCATAGGGGTCGATTCGCTGGCGCGGGAGTGCTCGCCCGGCGGGTCGCGGTGTGGGCAGCGGTGGCGGTGCGGCCGACCCGGCACCCGTGTGCCCGAGGGCTGCCCGTGGAGTACGTTGGGGCCTGCCCTCACTGTGAGCACCGACACAACCGGTGCGCACGGAAGACGACGCCGTCGACTGCTGCGGTCACCCCGCGGTCCGGTCGCCGACCCGAGGCTGGCGCCGACGCCGACGTCGCGGCAGCGAGAAGGAGAGCCACGTGACACCTGCCGCGTTCCGCCCCGCCGCCGAGGGTGGCCCGGACATGATCCAGCTGCTGACCCAGGAGGGGCAGCGCATCCACAGTCCGGAGCACGAGGAGTACGCCCAGATCGCGGCGCGGCTCACCGACGACGACATGCGCGGCCTGTATCGCGATCTGGTCCTGATCCGCCGCTTCGACGCCGAGGCCAACGCGCTGCAACGCCAAGGTGAGCTCGGCATCTGGGTCAGCCTGCTCGGCCAGGAGGCCGCCCAGGTGGGCTGCGGCCGGGCGCTACGGCCCCAGGACTACGCCTTCCCGACCTATCGCGAGCACGGCGTGGCCTGGTGCCGCGGGGTCGACCCGCTCAACCTGCTCGGCCTGTTCCGGGGGGTCAACCACGGCGGGTGGGACCCCAACGAGAAGAACTTCCACCTCTACACCATCGTCATCGGCGCTCAGGCCCTGCACGCGACCGGCTACGCCATGGGCATCGGCCTCGACGGAGCCGTCGGCACCGGAGACCCCGACCGGGACAGTGCTGTGATCGCCTTCTTCGGCGACGGCGCCACGAGCCAGGGCGATGTCAACGAGTCCTTCGTCTTCGCGGCCGTCCACAACGCCCCGGTGGTCTTCTTCTGCCAGAACAACCAGTGGGCCATCTCCGAGCCGAACGAGCGGCAGACCCGCATCCCGCTCTACCAGCGGGCCCGCGGCTTCGGTTTCCCCGGCATCCGGGTCGACGGCAACGACGTCCTGGCGACCTACGCGGTGTCCACCGCGATGCTGGACCGAGCCCGGGCCGGCGAGGGACCGAGCTTCATCGAGGCCTTCACCTATCGGATGGCGGCGCACACGACCTCGGACGACCCGACCAAATACCGCGTCTCGGCCGAGGTCGAGCGGTGGAAGCTGCGCGACCCGATCCTGCGGTTCAAGGCCTACCTCGCCCACGAGGGCAAGGCCGACCGTGACTTCTTCGAGACGATTGAGGCCGAGTCGGACGAGATCGCGGCCTACGTGCGCTCCGGGTGCCTGGCGATGCCGGACCCGCCGGGGACGCTGATGTTCGACCACGTCTACGCCGACCCGCACGCCGGCCTGGCCGCGCAGCGGGCCGAGTTCGTCGCCTACCAGGCCGGCTTCGAGGGGGCGCACTGACATGGCGACGGTGACGATTGCCAAGGCCCTCAACGCCGGGCTGCGCCGGGCGATGGAGGCCGACCCCAAGGTCATCTTGTGCGGCGAGGACATCGGCAAGCTCGGCGGCGTCTTCCGGATCACCGAGGGTCTGCAGAAGGACTTCGGTGAGGACCGCGTGATGGACTCCCCGCTCGCCGAGGCCGGCATCGTCGGCACCGCGATCGGTATGGCGTTGCGGGGCTACCGCCCGGTCGTGGAGATCCAGTTCGACGGGTTCGTCTACCCGGCCTTCGACCACATCGTCAGCCAGGTGGCCAAGATGCGCTCCCGGTCCCTGGGCTCGGTACGCCTGCCCATGGTCATCCGCATCCCGGTCGGGGGCGGCATCGGCGCCGTCGAGCACCACAGCGAGTCCAACGAGGCCTACTTCACCCACACCGCGGGCCTGCGCGTGGTCTGTTGCGCCACCCCCCACGACGCCTACTGGATGCTCCAGCAGGCCATCGAGACCGACGACCCGGTGATGTTCTACGAGCCGAAGCGCCGCTACTGGGACAAGGGCACGGTCGCCGACGCACCCGCCCTCGGGCTGTATGCCGCGCAGGTCGCCCGCCCGGGCACGCACTGCACTCTCGCGGCATACGGGCCGATGGTGAAGACCTGCCTGCAGGCCGCCGAGGCCGCGGCGCAGGAGGGCAAGGAACTGG
>JBPOIZ010000109.1:0-16227 GCA_052034115.1 Actinomycetota bacterium | reverse complement strand
AACGGGCCGGCCACCACCGAACCCCGTGCACGACGCTCAAGTCACCGCGAAATTGCGGTCGATCTTCCGGATCGCCCACGACCCTGACGGCAACACGCTCGGTTCGCGGCCGGCGACCCCAGGGGTCGTCGGGCAGATGTCAGCGGTCCTCGGATCGTGCCCCACTGCTCGACGCGCCACGTGTGTGAGCGCGCCGAACACCCTTGCGGGGCAGCCGGTCCGGGTCGGGCTCGGGGCCGGGGTTGCACAGCGCGGCGACGGTTGCCGGGTAGGACCGCGCCGGTCGCCACGGCTCCAGGTGCCACAGCCGCTTCCCGGCGGCGAACTGAGCGTGGCAGAGGAACTGCTCCCACATCCCCGGGCCATCGGCGGCCGGCAGCGACCGGACGACGCCCACCCAGGCCACCCGTGCCTGCTCGGTCGAGGCTGGCGACCTCGGGAGGGGACCCGGGTCGATCTCCAGGGATGGACCGGCCGGGGTCTTGATCCACCGTGTCGAGGAGACGTGCAACGGCCCGGCCATGGACGGCCTCGCCGACGATGGTCGGGCAGCCGTTCTGGGCGCCGAAGCGGACGTCGTTCCCGAGGCGGAGGGTGTCAGCTCGGGGCGAGCCCCGAGCGCGGTGGAGGCGTCGCCGACACCGGCCGTGCAGCCGGCGGCCAGCGCGCCGACGAGGACGCCGACCAGCGTGACGCAGCCTCGCTCAGCCACCGACCTCACGATTCCTGATGGATCAGGTGTCGGTCGCGCGCCCCGCACGCGGGCCGTCACGCGAGCCGGACCCGGCTTCCCTGCGGCGGCAACTCGACGAAGGTGCGACCTGGGGTCATCTTCAGGCGGCCGCCGCCCGAGAGGGTGAACGTGAAGAGGTCCTCCACTGCGCGCTTGCGCCACGTGCCGGACACCGCTTTGCCCCCACTTGCGCAGGTGAAGGTGCCCTTGGCCTCGATCACCTTGTAGATGGGCTCCCCGTGACCGACCTGTTCGTCGATCCGGCCTCGGACGTCGATGACGCCATACACGGTCGCGGCAGAGATGACCAGGATGTTCTCCGCTGCCACCCGCTTGCCGTTCGCGAGGACGTGCGGCCCCCACGGCATGCTGCGAAGGTAGACGCCGTCCCCTGCGCTCCAGGCGTAGGACATGGGGAACTGGCCATCGCGGTGGTAGGGAACGGCGACCGACCGGGCGCGCCGCCCGCGCGACGTGCTCGGCTCATCGGTGCCGGTTGCCCATGGGAAGTATGCGCGTGGGGGGCCGGCATCGAAGCCCGAGGTCTGGCGGACCAAGACCTTCGGATGACACACGACAGCCTGGTCGTAGTAGACCTGACCCTGGTAGGTGCGGACCCGGTCAGGATTGATCGAGTACGACCCCGAGCCTTGCGTGGCGACGTACGTGTGGCCGCTGTCCAGGAACCTCGGGAATGCTGCTGCGTATGCCGTGACCCAGCGAGTTGCGCCGGTGCTGCCGATGACGGCGTGCATCGGGGACAGCAGGGGAATGTCCACGGGGCGGATGGACCGTACCGGGCCGACGTCGTCCGGAAGGCGGGAGTGAAAGACCGGCACCAGCCGGGTCCCGCTGTCGCCGGCACCGTCCCGGTAGCCGTCGAGTTGGACGAAGACGATGTCCGCCTGGTCGATGCCCACCTGCGGGTGCTCGTACTTGTTGTCCGGGACCTTCACCGCAACCGCCGGATGGCGTGCAGCGGCCGGGTCCTTCAGGAGCGTGCCACGCAGCGGCCATCGGGGGCGGGAGTCGGCCGTGGGTGTGGGCGTGGGTGTGGGCGTCCGGGTCGGTGGCGGGCTCGACGCCGGTGGGCTGGTGGTGGCCGATACCGCGGGCTCCCCGCCCGTGCACCCAGATGTGGCCATTCCCGCAGCCCCGAGCATCCCGAGCAGGAGGGTGCGCCGATCGAGCCGGTCCATGGTGTTCCTTGCCAGGTGCTGTGTCTGGGGGTCACGGTCATCGTAGGGCAGCGGTGATGGGAGCAGCCGAAGGCACTGCCGCTCGATACGCTGCGTCGATGGTGCTCCGGGCGGTGACCGTGTTCGTCGACGTGGCACGTCCGGATGCCGAGCAGGCGGCCCGGTTCTGGGCGGCGGTGACCGGTGGGACGCTCAGCCCCTGGCGCGAGGGGGGCACCTTCGTCACCGTGATCCCTGCCGCCGGCCCGGACCACCTGCGCGTGCAGGCGGTCGACCTGGTCAGGTCCGGGGTCCATCTCGATTTGCATGTCGACGACACCGATGCGTTGGCGACGCGCGCTGTGACGCTCGGGGCGACGCTCCTGGATGGCTCGCGGGGGAGTCTGCGGGTCCTGCACTCACCGGGGGGCCTGCCTTTCTGTGCCGTGCGCCCGTTGGCCGCACCAGGCCCGGTCGATTCGGACGCGACCGACTCGGACGTGGCCGGCGCGGTCGTGGCCGGCTCGGTCGGGCGTGCGGTGGTCGATCAGGTGGCCATCGACATACCCGCTGCGTGGTACGGCGTCGAGGTCGAGTTCTGGGCGGCACTGCTCGACCGGGCCGCCACGACGTCTGCGGTGCGCCCCGAGTTCGCCATCCTTGGCCTGCCCCCCGGTCAGCCGATCCGTCGGGTGCTGCTCCAACGCCTCGACGAGGAATCCGGGCGAGTGCGCGCGCACCTGGATCTCGCCGCCGGCCCCGGGCCGGGGCGTCGCCGCACCACCGTCGAGAGCCACCTGGCTGCCGGGGCCAGGCACCTGGGCGAGGAGGAGTTCTGGTCGGTCATGCAGGCGCCGGGGGGCACGACATACTGCCTGACCGATCGCGACCCAACCACGGGCGGCCTCTCCGTGCGGCCGTGACGGTGCGGGCTCTCATCGCCACTGCGAGCGGAGCACCTCGTAACGCACCTCGCCCTCGTCGGCCCCGGGCAGCGGGTGGGCCCACTCGCGCACCTGGGTGTCGACGTGCCGCATGCCGAGCCGCTCCATCACCGCACGGGAGCCCGTGTTGACCGCCATCGTCTCGGCGACGACCCGATGGAGTCCGGCCTCGGCGAAGCCGTAGCGGACGAGCTCGCGCGCTCCTTCGACGGCAAACCCCTGGCGCCACGAGGCCCGGCGGACCCGGTAGCCCAGCTCCGCTTCGACGACCCCGCCGCCGCCCTCCCGGAAGGCGGGGTAGAGGTCCCACCAGCCGACGAACTCCGCGCCGGTGAACCCGGCCCAGAACCCGAGCCCGACGCTGTCCGGCGCGAGGTCGCGGCAGCGTGGCCCCCAGAAGTCGGTCGCCTCCTTGGCGGTCCGTGCCCGCCCGAGGATGAACCGCAGCACCTCCGGGTCCGAGTCGAGGTCGACCAGGTGGGGGAGGTGAGCCTCAGTCATCGGCTCCAGCCGCAGGCGGACCGTGCGCAGGGTGGGGCGGCTGCGCGAGAGTCGGAGCACTGCGCCAGTATGCCGCCGGCCGACGCGGGACTCCCGGCGATTTGGCTGCTCAGCGGACGCTCTGGCACACTATGGAGGTTGCTTGACGCGCGGTGACGGCCGATGCCATCGCCGCCGCCCCTCGACGGACTCGAACCGATCTCCATCGGATCGCGGCCCGAGGGAAGCGCAAGCGCCCGGTTCCCATCCTGGGGCCGACCACTCCGCCGCGAGGATCAGACGGTTTCGTCTGCGCCGCGCGGCCCGCGAGGAGGGCGACACGCCCGACCTCGGGGGTCGGTGCCAGGGCAACGACCGGTCCTAGTAGTTGGACGGCGAGAGAGAGACGAAGCGCAGATGGCGGGACAGAAGATCCGCATCCGGCTGAAGTCGTACGACCACGAGGTCATCGACAGCTCGGCACGCAAGATCGTGGACACGGTGACCCGTGCGGGTGCGACCGTGGTCGGCCCGGTGCCGCTGCCGACGGAGAAGAACGTCTTCGTCGTCATCCGGTCGCCGCACAAGTACAAGGACAGCCGCGAGCAGTTCGAGATGCGCACGCACAAGCGCCTCATCGACATCATCGACCCGACGCCGAAGGCCGTCGACTCGTTGATGCGTCTCGACCTGCCGGCGGACGTCAACATCGAGATCAAGCTCTGAGGTCCACGATGCCCACCACGCTCAGCAGGAACGTCAAGGGAGTCCTTGGCGAGAAGCTCGGCATGACCCAGGTCTGGGATGCCGAGAACCGCCTCGTCCCGGTGACGGTCATCAAGGCCGGCCCATGCGTCGTCACCCAGGTGCGCGGCGACAAGGACGGCTACGAGGCCGTCCAGATCGCCTTCGGCGCCATCGACCCGCGCAAGGTCAACAAGCCGATGACCGGTCACTTCGAGAAGGCCGGGGTCACTCCCCGCCGCCACCTCGTCGAGCTCCGCACCGCGGACGCCGCGGGCTATGAGGTCGGCCAGGAAGTCACCGTCGAGGTGTTCGAGGCCGGCCAGAAGGTCGATGTGTCCGGCACCACCAAGGGCAAGGGCTTCGCCGGCGTCATGAAGCGGCACGGCTTCGCCGGTGTCTCGTCCTCGCACGGCCAGAAGCGCAACCACCGCAAGCCCGGGTCGATCGGCGGCTGCTCCACGCCTGGTCGCGTGTTCAAGGGCATGCGGATGGCCGGCCGCATGGGCGGTGTGCGCCAGACCAGCCAGAACCTCACCATCCACGCCGTCGACGCCGACAAGGGTCTGCTGCTCGTCAAGGGCGCCGTTCCCGGCCCGCGCGGCGGCATCGTCCTGGTCCGCACCGCGGCGAAGGGGGCCTGATCGCCATGACGACCGTCGACCTCATCAGCCCCTCGGGCACCACGGCCGGCAGCGTCGAGCTGCCCGCCGACATCTTCGACGTCCAGACGAACATCCCGCTGATCCACCAGGTCGTCGTCGCTCAGCTCGCCGCTGCTCGGCAGGGCACGCACGCGACGAAGACCCGCGGTCAGGTGCGCGGTGGCGGCAAGAAGCCCTACCGCCAGAAGGGCACCGGACGAGCCCGCCAGGGCTCGACCCGCGCGCCGCAGTTTGCTGGCGGTGGTGTCGTGCACGGCCCGCAGCCACGCGACTACGCGCAGCGGACGCCCAAGAAGATGAAGGCTGCCGCGTTGCGGGGCGCCCTTTCGGACCGGGCTCGCTTCGGCCGCGTGCACGTGCTGACCGGTGTCGTCGACGGGCAGACGCCCTCGACGAAGAGTGCCGCCAGTCTGCTGGCCGGCCTCACCGACCGGCCGAACCTGCTCGTCGTCCTGGAGCGGGCCGACCAGGTCGCGCTCAAGAGTGTGCGCAACCTCGACAACGTGCACGTCCTGGCCGTCGACCAGCTCAACACGTATGACGTGCTGTGCGCGGACGACGTCGTCTTCACCCAGGGTGCGCTGGAGACCTTCCTGGCCACGGCCACCAAGGGCGCGTCGGTGGCCGGCTCGGTCCAGGACGCCCCCGCGGCCGAGGTGCAGGACGCGCCGGCTGGACTGCTGGAGACCGACGGTGGCTTCGGCGCCGACTCGGCCGCCGCGCTCGAGGACGGCTCAGCTCCGGAGGGGTTCGACGTCAAGGGCAACAAGGACTCGATGAAGTACCACGTCCCGGGGTCGCGCTGGTATGACGCCACCGTCGCCGAGGTGTGGTTCCGCACCGCGCAGGCCGCGGCCGCAGCGGGCTTCGAGCCGGCCGGTGGCGCCAAGGCCCAGCAGGTCGAGGGAGAGAAGTGATGGAGAAGAACCCCCGCGACATCCTCATCGCGCCGGTCGTCTCGGAGAAGTCCTACGGCCTGCTCGATGACGGGAAGTACACCTTCATCGTCGACCCGCGCGCCAACAAGACCGAGATCCGCATCGCGATCGAGCAGGTCTTCGGCGTCAAGGTCGATTCGGTCCACACGATGAACCGGCCCGGCAAGGTGCGCCGCACCCGTTACGGGCTCGGGAAGCGCAAGGACACCAAGCGCGCGATCGTCACGCTCAAGTCCGGCACGATCGACATCTTCGGCCAGGTCGGCTGAGACGCGAGGAACTGAGAAGCCATGGGTATCCGTAAGTACAAGCCGACCACCCCGGGTCGCCGCGGCAGCAGTGTCGCCGACTTCGTCGAGGTGACCCGGTCCACCCCGGAGAAGTCGCTGATCCGGCCGCTGGCCAAGACCGGCGGGCGCAACAACGCCGGCCGCATCACCACGCGGCACATCGGCGGTGGCCACAAGAAGGCCTACCGTGTCATCGACTTCCGCCGCCACGACAAGGACGGCGTGCCGGCCAAGGTCGCTCACATCGAGTACGACCCGAACCGCACCGCGCGGATCGCGCTGCTGCACTATGCCGACGGCGAGAAGCGCTACATCCTCGCGCCGAACAAGCTCAAGCAGGGCGACCTGATCGAGAACGGCCCCAGCGCCGACATCAAGCCGGGCAACGCGTTGCCGCTGCGCAACATCCCGGTCGGTACGGTCATCCACGCCATCGAGCTCAAGCCCGGCGGCGGTGCGAAGATCGCCCGGTCGGCCGGCGCTCGAGTCCAGCTCGTCGCCAAGGACGGCCCGTACGCCCAGCTGCGGATGCCGTCCGGCGAGATCCGCAACGTGGACGTCCGCTGCCGCGCCACGGTCGGTGAGGTGGGCAACGCCGAGCAGTCGAACATCAACTGGGGCAAGGCCGGTCGCATGCGGTGGAAGGGCAAGCGCCCGACCGTCCGCGGTGTCGCAATGAACCCCATCGACCACCCGCACGGTGGTGGCGAGGGCAAGACCTCCGGTGGTCGCCACCCGGTCTCGCCCTGGGGGCAGCCCGAGGGCCGCACCCGCCACCCGCACAAGGAGAGCGACAAGCTCATCGTGCGCCGTCGTCGTACTGGCAAGAAGCGCTGATAGGAGCCTGAAGGAATGCCTCGTAGCCTCAAGAAGGGCCCCTTCATCGACGACCACCTTCAGAAGAAGGTGGACGCCCAGAACGAAGCGGGCACCAAGAACGTCATCAAGACCTGGTCGCGTCGGTCGGTCATCTCGCCCGACATGCTCGGTCACACCCTCGCCGTGCACGACGGCCGCAAGCACGTCCCGGTGTTCGTCACCGAGTCGATGGTCGGCCACAAGCTCGGCGAGTTCGCCCCGACGCGGACCTTCAAGGGTCACGTGAAGGACGACAAGAAGGGACGGCGTCGCTGATGGCCGTCAACGACAAGGACACCGTGCTCGAGGCTAAGGCGGTGGCCCGCCACGTGCGGGTGACGCCGCAGAAGGCTCGCCGGGTCGTCGACCTCATCCGCGGTCGCTCGGCGGTGGATGCCGTCGCCGTCCTCCAGTTCGCGCCGCAGGGTGCGTCGGAGACGGTGCAGAAGGTGCTCCAGAGCGCGATCGCCAACGCCCGCGTCAAGGCGGACCTCGAATCGGCACCGTTCGACGAGCGCACGCTGGTCGTCGCCGCGGCATACGTGGACGAGGGCCCGACGATGAAGCGGATCCGGCCGCGCGCCCAGGGCCGCGCCTACCGCATCAACAAGCGGACCAGCCACATCACCGTGGTCGTGGCCGAGCAGGACAGCGTCAAGGGAGGCACCCGCTGATGGGGCAGAAAGTCAACCCGCACGGGTTCCGCCTCGGCGTCACGACCGAGCACAAGTCCCGGTGGTTCGCCGACAGCACCAAGGTCGGCCAGCGATACCGCGACTACGTGAAAGAAGACGTCGCGATCCGCAAGATGATGTCCGAGGGCATGGAGCGCGCCGGCATCTCCCGCGTGGAGATCGAGCGCACCCGTGACCGCGTCCGCGTGGACATCCACACCGCCCGTCCGGGGATCGTCATCGGTCGCCGCGGCGCCGAGGCCGACCGGCTGCGCTCCGAGCTGGAGAAGCTCACCAGCAAGCAGGTCCAGCTGAACATCCTCGAGGTGAAGAACCCCGAGATCGACGCCCAGCTGGTCGCCCAGGGCATCGCCGAGCAGCTCTCTGCTCGTGTCTCGTTCCGTCGCGCGATGCGCAAGGGGATGCAGACCGCGTTGCGGGCCGGCGCCAAGGGCATCCGGGTCCAGTGCTCGGGCCGACTCCAGGGTGCGGAAATGTCGCGCTCGGAGTTCTACCGCGAGGGCCGGGTCCCGCTGCACACGCTGCGCGCCAACATCGACTACGGCTTCTACGAGGCCCGTACCACCTTCGGTCGGATCGGCGTGAAGGTCTGGATCTACAAGGGCGACCTCACCGCTCGCGAGCTGGCTGCCCAGCAGGCGGCTGCGCCGCGCCCGGCCCGTCCGCGCCGCGACGGCGAGCGCCCCACCCGGGCCCGTCGCCCCGACCGTCCCGAGGCGTCCGTGGACACCTCGGCCGACACCGCGGCCGCCCCCGTCGTGGCGACTGCCGAGAACGAGCAGGCCTGACATGTTGATTCCACGTCGCGTCAAGCACCGCAAGCAGCACCACCCCGGGCGCTCCGGCGCCTCCAAGGGTGGCACCAAGATCACCTTCGGTGACTATGGCATCCAGGCCCTCGAGCCCGCCTACGTCACCAACCGGCAGATCGAGTCCGCCCGTATCGCCATGACTCGCTACATCAAGCGTGGCGGCAAGGTGTGGATCAACATCTACCCGGACCGTCCGCTGACCAAGAAGCCCGCCGAGACCCGGATGGGTTCCGGCAAGGGCTCGCCCGAGTGGTGGGTGGCCAACGTCAAGCCGGGTCGCGTGATGTTCGAGCTCGCGGGCGTGTCCGAGCCGGTAGCCCGCGAGGCCATGCGGCTGGCCCTGCACAAGCTCCCGATGAAGTGCCGTTTCGTCAGTCGTGAAGGTGGTGACATCTGATGGCAGTGGGATCGCAGGACCTCGCTCCCGAGCAGTTGCGCGGTCTGGAGGACGCGCGCCTGGTCGACGAGCTGCGCAAGGCCAAGGAGGAGCTCTTCAACCTCCGGTTCCAGTCCGCTACCGGTCAGCTGGACAACCACGGCCGGCTCCGTGCGGTGAAGAAGGACATTGCCCGGATCTACACCATCATGCGCGAGCGTGAACTGGGCATCGACACCGCTCCTGAGCCCGAGCCTGTGGCCGCCACTGGCAAGAGGGCGAAGGCCAAGGCATGAGCGAGGAAAGCATGGAGACCAGCGTGAACGAGGGCGACGCGGTGGACCGCAACGACCGTAAGACGCGTCAGGGTTATGTCATCAGCGACAAGATGAACAAGACGGTGGTCGTCGAGGTCGAGGCCCGCGTCAAGCACCCGCTGTACGGCAAGGTCATGCGCCGCAGCAGCAAGATCAAGGCGCACGACGAGCAGAACGCCTGTGGCGTCGGCGACCGTGTCCTGATCATGGAGACCCGCCCGTTGTCGGCCACCAAGCACTGGCGTGTGGTGGAGATTCTGGAGAAGGCGAAGTGATTCAGCAGGAGTCGCGGCTGCGCGTCGCGGACAACACCGGCGCCAAGGAGCTGCTCTGCATCCGGGTGCTCGGTGGGTCCGGTCGCCGGTATGCCGGCATCGGCGACATCATCGTCGCCGCCGTCAAGGACGCCATCCCTGGTGGCAACGTCAAGAAGGGCGACGTCGTCAAGGCGGTCGTCGTGCGCACCGTCAAGGAGCGCCGCCGTCCGGACGGCTCGTACATCAAGTTCGACGAGAACGCTGCGGTGATCCTCAAGAACGACGGTGACCCTCGGGGCACCCGCATCTTCGGCCCGGTCGGGCGCGAGCTGCGTGAGAAGAAGTTCATGAAGATCATCTCGCTCGCCCCGGAGGTGCTCTGACTCATGGCGAAGATGAAGATCAAGAAGGGCGACCTGGTCCAGGTCATCAGCGGCCGCCAGCAGAAGCACGGCGGCGACCGTGGCAAGCAGGGCAAGGTCATCGCCGTCTACCCCGACACCGAGCGCGTGCTCGTCGAGGGCATCAACCGCGTGACGAAGCACGTCAAGGCCGGCACCACCGGCCGCGGCACCCGCACTGGCGGGCTCGTCCACGCCGAGGCCCCGATTCACGTCAGCAACGTGGCGATCGTCGATCCCGACTCCAAGAAGCCGACCCGGGTCAAGACCCGCGTCGAGACCGTCGAGCGTGACGGCCGCGCCAAGGTGCAGCGCACCCGCGTGGCCGTGCGCTCGGGCAAGGACATCTGATGAGCACGACCACGACTCCGCGCCTCAAGCAGCGGTACGCCGACGAGATCAAGTCGTCGATGCGCGAGCAGTTCGGCTACGCGAACGTCATGCAGGTGCCGTCGGTGACGAAGGTCATCGTGAACATGGGTGTCGGCGAGGCGGCTCGTGACAGCAAGCTCATCGAGGGTGCTGTCCGCGACCTGACCGCGATCACCGGTCAGAAGCCGGTCGTCACCCGGGCCCGCAAGTCCATCGCCCAGTTCAAGTTGCGCGAGGGTATGCCGATCGGCGCCCACGTCACGCTGCGCGGCGACCGGATGTGGGAGTTCCTCGACCGGCTGGTCTCGATCGCGCTGCCCCGAATCCGCGACTTCCGCGGGTTGTCCGGCAAGCAGTTCGACGGGCGCGGCAACTACACCTTCGGCCTGACCGAGCAGTCGATGTTCTATGAAATCGACCAGGACCGCATCGACCGGGTCCGTGGCATGGACATCACCGTCGTGACCACCGCGACGACCGACGACGAGGGGCGCGCTCTGCTCAAGGCCCTCGGCTTCCCGTTCAAGGAGAACTGACGTGGCCAAGACCGCTCTGATCAACAAGGCGAACAAGACGCCGAAGTTCAAGGTCCGCGCCTACACGCGGTGCCAGCGCTGCGGGCGCCCGCACTCGGTCTACCGCAAGTTCGGCCTGTGCCGGGTCTGCCTTCGCGAGATGGCACACCGCGGCGAGCTGCCGGGTGTCACCAAGAGCAGCTGGTAATGCCGGCGGGCCGGCCCGCCACCCAGATCCGACATACACCGAACGACACCGCAGGTCCGAACGGAAACCACGGTGAGGAAGGGCACCAGCCCACATGACCATGACAGACCCGATCGCGGACATGTTGACCCGCATCCGAAACGCCAATTCGGCGCACCACGATGAGGTCACCATGCCGTTCTCGAAGCTCAAGGGACACATCGCCGAGATCCTCCAGGCGGAGGGCTACATCGCTGGCTGGACCGTGGCGGACGCCGAGGTCGGCAAGGCCATGACGATCTCGCTGAAGTACGGCCCCAACCGGGAGCGCTCGATCGCCGGCCTACGCCGCGTGAGCAAGCCCGGTCTGCGGGTGTACGCCAAGTCGACCAACCTGCCGCGAGTCCTCGGAGGCCTCGGCGTCGCGATTCTGTCGACGTCGTCGGGCCTGCTGACCGACAAGCAGGCCGCAAGCAAGGGCGTGGGCGGAGAAGTCCTCGCCTACGTCTGGTGAGGAGGTAGCCATGTCGCGTATTGGACGACTGCCCATCACCGTGCCCAGCGGTGTCGACGTGACGATCGACGGGCGCACCGTCATCGTCAAGGGCCCCAAGGGAGAGCTCAGCCACGTGGTCGCCGAGCCGATCGCCGTCGAGCGCGGCGAGGATGGCGCGTTGACGGTGTCGCGGCCCGATGACGAGCGCGCGTCGCGCTCGCTGCACGGGCTGACCCGCACGCTCATCAGCAACATGGTCGTCGGTGTCACTCAGGGCTACGAGAAGAAGATGGAGATCTACGGCACTGGTTATCGCGTGGCCGCCAAGGGTTCGGACCTCGAGTTCGCCCTCGGCTACAGCCACTCGATCACGGTGACCCCGCCCGCGGGCATCTCCTTCACCACCGACGGCCCGGTCCGCTTTGCGGTCGTCGGCATCGACAAGCAGCAGGTCGGTGAGGTTGCCGCGAACATCCGCAAGCTCCGCAAGCCCGACCCGTACAAGGGCAAGGGCGTGCGGTATGCCGGCGAGGTCATCCGCCGCAAGGTCGGAAAGGCTGGGAAGTAAGCCATGGCTATGACCGTCAAGCGCGGCAAGAGCAAGTCCGCCGCTCGGGTGCGCCGCCAGATCCGGGCCCGCAAGAAGATCGTCGGCAGCGCCGGCCGTCCGCGGCTCGTCGTCACCCGTTCGGCGCGCCACATCTTCGTTCAGGTCGTCGACGACGCCGAGGGCAAGACCCTCGCGTCGGCATCGACGATGGAAGCGGATCTGCGTGCCTTCGAAGGTGACAAGACCGCCAAGGCCCGCAAGGTCGGCGAGATGGTCGCCGAGCGGGCCAAGGCCGCCGGTGTCGAGACCGTCGTCTTCGACCGTGGTGGCAACAAGTACCACGGCCGGGTCGCCGCCATCGCCGAGGGCGCTCGCGAAGGGGGCCTGGCACTGTGAAGCACACTGCACCGTCTGAGATGAGGAACATCTGATGCCCGGACCCCAGCGTCGAGGCGCCGCCGGCGCCCCGGACCGTTCGTCCGACCGCGGTGAGCGCCGCGACCGTCGCGACCGGGACGGGCGCGGTCGCGACGCACGTGAGGCCGAGAAGAGCCAGTACATCGAGCGCGTCGTGACGATCAACCGCGTCGCCAAGGTGGTCAAGGGTGGTCGCCGCTTCAGCTTCACCGCGCTGGTCGTCGTCGGAGACGGCGACGGCACCGTGGGTGTCGGCTACGGCAAGGCCAAGGAAGTCCCCGCCGCGATCGCCAAGGGCGTCGAAGAGGCCAAGAAGGCCTTCTTCCGCGTCCCGCGCATCCAGGGCACCATCCCGCACCCGGTCCAGGGTGAGGCTGCCGCCGGCGTCGTGCTGCTCCGCCCCGCCGCTCCCGGTACCGGTGTCATTGCCGGCGGTCCGGTGCGCGCGGTCCTCGAGTGCGCCGGCATCCACGATGTGCTGAGCAAGTCGCTCGGCTCGGCCAACAGCATCAACATCGTCCACGCGACGGTCGATGCGCTCAAGCACCTGGAGAACCCCGAGGCTGTCGCGGCACGTCGCGGCCTGGCCCTGGAGGACGTCGCCCCCGCGGCGATGCTGCGGGCTCGTGCGGCCGAGGCGGCCACCAAGGCCGACAAGGTCGGTGCGTGATGGCTCGGCTCAAGGTGACCCAGACCAGGGGCAAGGTGGGCACGCTCTCGCAGCACCGCGAGACGCTGCGCAGCCTGGGCCTGAAGCGGATTGGCGACACCGTCGTCAAGGAGGACCGTCCCGAGATCCGCGGGATGGTCAAGGCGGTCTCCCACATGGTGACCGTCGAGGAGGTTGACTGACATGGCCGAGTCCCGTGAGGGCAGCGCGCTGAAGGTGCACCACCTTCGGCCGGCGCCCGGCGCCAAGACCGCCAAGACCCGCGTGGGTCGTGGCGAGGCGTCGAAGGGCAAGACCGCTGGCCGCGGCACCAAGGGCACCAAGGCCCGCTACCAGGTGCCCGAGGCTTTCGAGGGTGGGCAGATGCCGCTGCACATGCGGATGCCCAAGCTGCGCGGCTTCAAGAACCCGTTCCGGGTCGAATACCAGGTGGTCAACCTGGGTCGCCTCGGGGCGCTTTACCCCAACGGTGGCGAGGTCACCGTCGAGGACCTGGTCGCCAAGGGCGCGGTCCGTGACGGTCACCCCGTGAAGATCCTCGGCACCGGGGACATCTCGGTGGCGGTGAGTGTGCAGGCGCACAAGTTCTCGGCGACCGCCAAGGAGAAGATCGAGGCGGCCGGCGGAAGCGCCACGGTCATCTGATCGACCTCCGACCGACGTCGTGGCGTGCGCCGGCATACCCCGGTATGCCGGTCGCGCCGCACCACGAGACCACCCCGGAGCCCGGGCCGACCGGGCGCCGGGGTGTTATCGTCCTAGCGAGTCCGGCCCCTGAGCAGGTGGCCACGAAAGCACCGCGCACCGCGCGGCCGAGGAGGACCAGTGTTTGGGGCTTTCGCCCGGGCGTTCAAGACGCCTGACCTACGCAAGAAGCTGCTCTTCACCCTGGCCATCATCGCCGTCTTCCGGCTCGGCTCGGCGACCCCGACTCCGGGCATCAGTTACACCAACGTCCGGCAGTGTCTGGCCGGCGCCACCACGGACAGCGGCTTCCTCGGCATCGTCAACCTGTTCAGCGGCGGGGCCCTGCTCAACCTGACCGTCTTCGCGCTGGGCATCATGCCCTACATCACGGCGAGCATCATCATCCAGCTGCTCACTGTCGTCATCCCGCGGTTCGAGGCGCTCAAGCAGGAGGGCCAGGCGGGCACCACCAAGCTGACGCAGTACACGCGTTACCTCACCATCGGCCTGGCCATCCTGCAGTCCTCGACGCTGATCACTTACGCGCGCGACCCGCAGCGCCTCTTCGGCACCCAGTGCGACACGATCATGCCCGACCAGTCGCTGCCGACGATCCTCATCATGGTCCTGACCATGACGGCCGGCACCGGGATGATCATGTGGTTCGGCGAGCTGGTCACCGAGCGGGGCATCGGCAACGGCATGTCGATCCTCATCTTCACCTCGATCGCGTCGGGCTTCCCCGGCTCGCTCTGGTCGATCAAGACGACCCAGGACAGTTGGGCCCTGTTCTTCGGGATCATCCTCCTGGGGATTCTCGTCATGGCGTTGGTCATCTTCGTCGAGCAGTCCCAGCGCCGGATCCCGGTGCAGTACGCCAAGCGGATGGTCGGCCGCCGGATGTATGGCGGGACGTCGACCTACATCCCGATCAAGGTCAACATGGCTGGCGTCATCCCCGTGATCTTCGCCTCATCGTTGCTCGCGCTCCCGGGGCTCGTCGCGCAGTTCAACACCCGCGCCGACGGCAACAACCCCGGATGGGTCAACTGGATCAACGACAACCTGGTCCGCGGTGACCATCCGATTTACATGATCAGCTACTTCCTGCTCATCATCTTCTTCACGTTCTTCTACGTGTCCATCACCTTCAACCCGCAAGAAGTGTCGGACAACATGAAGAAGTACGGCGGATTCATCCCGGGGATCCGGGCGGGCCGGCCGACGGCGGAGTACCTCTCCTACGTCCTGAACCGGATCACCGTGCCCGGCGCCATCTACCTGGGCCTGATCTCGCTCATCCCGCTCATCGCCTTCGTCGTGGTGGGAGCCAACCAGAACTTCCCGTTCGGCGGGACCTCTATCCTCATCATCGTCGGCGTCGGTCTTGAGACGGTGAAGCAGATCCAGGCACAGTTGCAGCAGCGTAACTACGAAGGGTTCCTCCGCTGACCGACGAAGGGTGCGGGATGATCAGCGATCGCCTCATCGGGGCCGAACGTGTGACGACGGGAGTGCCGCCATGCGCCTGATCATCTTGGGCCCTCCGGGTGCCGGTAAGGGCACCCAGGCGGCGAAGGTCGCCGAGCGGTATGGCATTCCTGCCATCTCCACGGGGGAGATTTTCCGAGCCAACATCAAGGGCCAGACCGACCTCGGACGGCAGGTCGAGGCCATCCTTGCGGCGGGCAACTATGTGCCCGACGAGGTCGTCAACGCAATCGTCGCCGACCGGTTGACCTGGGATGACGCCGCGCCCGGCTTCCTGCTGGACGGCTACCCCCGCACGCTGAACCAAGTGGCCGCCCTGGACGCATTGCTCGCGGACCGCGGTCAGGCCATCGACGCCGTTCTGGAGCTCACCGTCGACGTGGACGCCGTGGTCGCCCGGCTGCTCAAGCGCGCGGCCCTCGAAGGGCGCGCCGATGACAACGAAGGGACGATCCGCAACCGGCTCTCGGTCTACACCGAACAGACGGCGCCCCTGGCGGCGGTCTACCGCGACCACGGTGTTTTTGTTCAGGTCGACGGGATGGGCGAGGTCGACGACGTGACCGACCGCATCGTCGTGGCCCTCGACGAGGCGACGGCCCGCTGAATGCTGGGGCGTCGAAAGTCCGCGCGGAAGACGGCGGATGAGATCCTCGCCATGCGCGAGGCTGGTCTGCTCGTTGCCGCGGCCCTGGCGGCGGCGTCGGCAGCCGCAACGGCCGGCGCCACGACGGGGGAGTTGGACGCCGTGGCGGAGGACGTCATCCGGTCCGGCGGGGGGGTGCCGTCCTTCCCCGAGGTGCCCGGCTACCGCCATACCCTGTGCACCTCGGTCAACGACGAGGTCGTGCACGGGATCCCGGGTGGTCGGGTCCTGAGCGAGGGTGACCTGCTGAGCATCGACTGCGGCGCCATCGTCCGCGGGTGGCACGGCGACGCTGCAGTGTCCCTCATCGTCGGCGGTCGTACTGCGGCCCGAACCGAGGACCTCGAGCTGATGGAGACCACCCGGCAGAGCCTGTGGGCTGGGATCGCGGCGATGCGGGTCGGTCATCCGCTGTATGACGTCGGATCCGCCGTCGAGGAGCGGGTGGAGCGAGCGGCCCTCGAGCACGGGCGCCACTACGGGATCATCGAGGACTACGTCGGTCACG
>JBPOIZ010000067.1:0-4093 GCA_052034115.1 Actinomycetota bacterium | reverse complement strand
CCCCGCGGCGGGCCGCCCCGCGCGGCGTGGGGGGGGGGGGGCCCCCGGGCGGGGGCCCCCCCCCCCGCCCCGTTTGGCCCCAGGAAGGAGAGCACCGATGGCGACGAGTTTCGTCGACCGGGTGACGGTGCACGTCCTGGCCGGCTCGGGCGGACATGGTGTCGCCTCGATCCGCCGGGAGAAGTTCAAACCGCTCGGCGGACCTGATGGCGGTAACGGCGGCCACGGCGGCTCGGTCGTCGTGCGTGTCGACCCACAGGTGACCACTCTGCTGGATTTCCACCGCCACCCCCACCGCACGGCCCCACACGGCAAACCGGGTGCCGGTGACGAACGCAACGGGGCCGACGGCCCCGACCTGGTGCTGGCGGTCCCGGACGGGACGGTGGTCAAGGACCTCGACGGTCAGATCCTGGCTGACCTGGTCGGAGAGGGCAGCGACTACGTGCTGGCCCGCGGCGGACGCGGCGGGCTGGGCAACAAGGCCCTGGCTTCGCCGCGGCGCAAGGCGCCCGGCTTCGCACTGCTCGGCGAGCCCGGTGACGGCCGAGACATCGTCCTGGAGCTCAAGACGTTGGCCGATGTCGCGCTGATCGGTTTCCCCTCGGCGGGCAAGTCCTCGTTGGTCTCGGCCATGTCGGCGGCCCGACCCAAGATCGCCGACTATCCGTTCACCACCCTGGTGCCCAACCTTGGTGTGGTCAGTGCCGGTGAACAGCGGTTCACCATGGCCGACGTGCCGGGCCTCATCCCAGGTGCCCACCTCGGTCGTGGACTGGGTCTGGAGTTCCTGCGGCACATCGAGCGCTGCTCGGTCCTGGTCCACGTCGTCGATTGCGCCACCCTCGAGCCGGGGCGCGACCCGCTGTCCGACCTCGACGTTATCGAGCACGAGCTGGCCCAGTACGTGCCCGACGCCGGTCTCGGCGGTCGCCCGCTGGCCGAGCGCACCCGACTCGTCGTGCTCAACAAGGCCGACCTGCCGGACGCCAAGGACCTGGCCGAACTGGTTCGCCCAGACCTCGAGGAACGCGGCCTGGAGGTTCACATCGTCTCGGCCGTCTCGCGCCTCGGGTTGCGCGAGCTCGCCTTCGCTCTGGCTCGCCAGGTCACCGCGGCCCGGGCTCTGCTTCCCCCGCCCGAGCCTCGGCGCGTCGTCATACGGCCCCAGGGCGTCGACGACAGTGGCTTCACCGTCACCCGGGAGAAGACGCCCGACGGGGACATCTTCCGGGTCATCGGTGACCGGCCGGCTCGCTGGGTGCGGCAGACCGACTTCAGCAACGACGAGGCGGTCGGCTACCTCGCCGACCGGCTGACTCGCCTCGGCGTGGAAGAACAACTCGTCAAGGCCGGCGCACGTCCTGGAGACACCGTCGTCATCGGCCCCGGCGACGACGCGGTCGTCTTCGACTGGGAACCCACCCTGATGGCCGGCGCCGAGCACCTGGGCGGTCCGCGCGGCACCGATCTGCGGCTCATGGATCACCGCCGGCCGACCCGCGACGAGAAGCGGGAACGCCAGCGGGAACGGTATGCCGCACGGGCGGCGACCCAGGCCGAGCTGGAGGCGGAGCGGCGCGCGGGGCACTGGACGGCCGATGCGTCCCCCGGGGCGGACCCGGACCCTGCCGCGGACTCAGACTCCTAGGATTGACCGGTGCCGCACCGCTCCACAGTCGCCGCCGCGAACCGGGTCGTCGTCAAGGTGGGCTCGAGCTCGCTCACCAGCGGCGGCCTGCTCGACGAGACCCGGCTCGACGCGCTGGTCGATGCGTTGGCGACACGTCGGCAGGCCGGCACCGCCGTGGTCCTGGTGTCCTCGGGAGCCATCGCTGCCGGCATCACCCCGTTGCACCTGACCAAGCGGCCCCGTGACCTCGCCACCCAACAGGCTGCGGCGAGCGTGGGGCAGGGGGCCCTCATCGCGGCATACCAGCGTTCGTTCGCACGGTATGGGTTGACCGTGGGTCAGGTGTTGCTCACCGTCGAGGACGTGACGCGCCGATCCCACTACGCCAACGCGCGCCGCACCCTGGAGCGGTTGCTCGACTTCGGCGTGGTGCCGGTCATCAACGAGAACGACACGGTGGCCACGACCGAGATCCGCTTCGGCGACAACGACCGGTTGGCTGCGCTCGTTGCCCACCTCGTCTCTGCCGACGCGCTGGTCCTGCTCAGCGACGTCGACGGCCTGTATGACGGGCCACCATCACGCCCTGGAGCGTCGCGGATCGACCTGGTCCGGGGGGCCGCGGACCTCGATGCGGTGCGCATCGGCGGGATCGGCTCGTCGGTCGGGACCGGAGGAATGGCGACCAAGGTCGAGGCGGCGGCCATCGCCAACGCCGCCGGCATCACCACGCTGCTCACCTCGGCTGAGCACGCCGGCGCCGCGTTGGGTCCGCGGCCGAGCGGCGGCACCGTGTTCGTGCCGACGGGCCGGCGCAAGCCGTCGCGACTGCTCTGGCTGGCTCACGCCACCAACGCGCGTGGGCGGCTGCTCCTCGACGACGGTGCGGTCCGCGCTGTCGTCGAGCGCAAGAAGTCGCTGCTGCCCGCCGGCATCACGGCCGTCGAGGGCACCTTCGGTGACGGTGAGCCGGTCGACATCTGCCGCCCGGACGGGGTCGTGATCGCCCGTGGCCTGGTGAACTACTCCTCCGACGACCTGCCCTCGCTGCTCGGCCGCAGCACCCGTGAGCTGGCCGCCGAGCTCGGCCCCGAATACGAGCGGGAGGTCGTCCACCGCGACGACCTGGTCGTCCTCACCCGCTGAGCAGCTCCGCGCGGTTGCGGCGCAGCGGCATACCCTTGGCGGTATGCCCGACATCGACCCCACTGTCGTCGCGGCCGTGGAGGCCACCGCCCACGCTGCCCGCGTCGCCTCGCGCCGGCTCGCGGCCCTGACTCGCGCGCAGAAGGACGAGGCGCTGCGGACCGTCGCCGACGCCCTGGACGCCGCGACCGCGCAGATCCTCGCCGCCAACGCCGCCGACCTGCAGCGCGGCCGGGACCGCGGAATGGCGAGCGGGCTTCTCGACCGGCTCCTCCTCGACGAGCGCCGGGTCGCTGCAGTCGCCCAGGCCCTGCGTGATGTCGCCGCTCTGCCCGACCCGGTAGGAGAGGTGGTCCGAGGCTCGACCCTGGCCAACGGCCTGCAGATCCGTCAGATCCGGGTGCCGATGGGCGTGGTCGGCATGATCTACGAGGCCCGACCCAACGTGACCGTGGATGCTGCCGGGCTCGGCCTGAAGAGCGGCAACGCGGTGATCCTGCGGGGCGGCTCGGCGGCCGGCGCGACCAATCGCGCGCTCGTGGCGGCGATCCGGGACTCGCTGACGGCCCAGGGCCTGCCCGCCGACGCGGTCTGCCTGCTCGACGAGGGCGGCCACGACGCAGCCCGCGCGTTGATGACCGCCCGCGGCCTGGTCGACCTGGTCATTCCGCGCGGCGGCGCCGAGCTGATCCGCACCGTCGTCCTGGAGTCGACGGTCCCCGTCATCGAGACCGGCATCGGCATCTGCCACGTCTACGTCGACGCTGCCGCCGACCTGGACATGGCGCTGGCGATCACGCTGAACGCCAAGACCCAACGGCCGTCGGTGTGCAACGCCGCCGAGTCGCTCCTCGTTCACCGCGACGTGGCCGCTGCCTTCCTGCCCAAGGCGCTGACCGACCTGGCCGGTGCAGGAGTCCGACTCCATGTCGCCGCCGACGCAGCCCGGTATGCCGAACAGGCCGGCGCGGCCTACGACCTGGCGACCGAGGCCGACTTCGGCACTGAGTGGCACTCGCTGCAGATGAGCGTGGCCATCGTCGACGATCTCGACGCGGCCATGACGCACATCCGCGACCACGGCAGCGGTCACACCGAGGCCATCGTCACCGGGGATCGGTCCGCGGCGCGCCGGTTCACCGCGGAGGTGGACGCTGCCGTCGTCATGGTCAACGCCTCGACGCGGTTCACCGACGGTGGCGAGTTCGGTTTCGGAGCGGAGATCGGGATCTCCACCCAGAAGTTGCATGCCCGCGGCCCGATGGCGCTGGCCGAGCTGACGACGACGAAGTGGGTCGTCGAGGGCGACGGCCA
>JBPOIZ010000051.1:0-14598 GCA_052034115.1 Actinomycetota bacterium | reverse complement strand
CCCCGCCGGGTTTACTCACACCTGCCCCGCAAATAGCGGGGGCTGTTGAAATAACCCGCGGACCGTTGGCCGCCCCGGTGCCGCGGCGAGTCCGGCGGAGGCTGGGCGCAGCGGAGGTATGGCGCTGGATTCAGCCTTCGTGGCGGCCCTTGGGCACGTGCGGCAGCGCCAGGGTCGCAATCACCCCGAGGAGGATGACCCCCGCCGCAGCCCCGGTCGTCAACCGGCTCGCGTGCACCATGGCGTCCGCTGCGGCGTCGAAAGCAGAACCGGTCAGGCCCTGTATGGCGATGCCCGCGCTGCCGGAGACGGCGTCGGCGATGCCGTCTCGTGCGGCAGCGGGGAGATTGCTGGCCACCATCTCCAGATTGCTTCGGGTCGAGGTGCCCAGCACGCCGATGAGCAGCCCGCCGAGCACGGCGACGCCAAACGCGGACCCGAGCTGACGCACCGAGCTCTGCAGCCCCGAAGCCTGCCCACTCTCGCGCACCGGAACGTCGGCGAGGATCACGCTGGTCAGCTGGGCGGTGGCCATGCCGACGCCGACCCCGTAGAGGAACAGCCAGCCGCCGACAACCGCTCCACTCACCGACCGGGACAAGGTCAGCGCCAGCCCGCCGACCGCGACGGCCTCGAGCAGCAGTCCGATCCGTACGACGGCGCGCTGCCCGATCCGCGGGGTGATCTGGGGCAGGGCGCCGGAGATGAGGAAGGTCCCCAGGGCCAGGACCAGGATGATCGTCCCGGTGCCGAGGGGGGTGTAGCCGAGGGTCCCCTGGAGGAGCAGCGGGAGGGTGAAGAGCAGCCCGAACTCGCCGAAGGCCACGACGAGGGCGGCGACGATCCCCCAGCGGAAGGTCGGGAGCCGGAACAGCCCGAGGTCGACCAACGCGACCCGGTTGCTGGCGGCCCGACGCAGCTCGACGGCGACGAAGGCCACCATGATGGCCAGGCCGAGCAGCAGGGCGACCGGCACCGGCGACAGCGAGCCGGACTCCTGGCGCCACCAGCCGAAGTAGTTGCCCTCGATGGAGCCGAAGACGAGCAAGCCCATCCCGACCGCCGACATCAGGGCGCCGACCCCATCGAGCCCGCCGCCAGCGCTGTCGTCACGGGTCTCCGGGACGGCACGCAGGATCCCGACGAGGACCAGCAGGCCGATGGGGATGTTCAGCCAGAACGCCCACCGCCACGAGACGTAGGTGGCCAGCCAGCCGCCGACCCACGGACCGATGGCCGCCATACCGCCGATCGAGGCTCCCCAGACGGCGAAGGCGATCGTGCGCGCCTTGCCGGTGAACGTCGCGTTGAGGGTCGACAGCGTGCTCGGAACGATCATGGCCGCGCCAATGCCCTGGACCAGCCGGCCGGCGATGAGCACCACGTTGGACCCGGCCAGGCCCGCGACGATGCTGGCGGCCATGAAGACGATCATGCCCATGGCGAAGACTCGCCGCCGACCGTGCATGTCGCCGATTCGCCCGACGATCAACAGCAACGCCCCGAACACCAGCGAGTACGACGCGCCGAGCCACTGCGCGTCCGCCGAGGTGAGCGAGAGGTCGTCGATGACCTTGGGCAGGGCGACGTTGACGATCGTCGCGTCCATGATCACTGTGGCGACGCCCAGGCCCAGGGTCAGCAGGGCGACCCAGCCGCCGCGGTCGAGTGCTCCCGAGGACGTCGGAGGACGGGTTTCGTGGCTGGCGTGCGACATGCCGGGGAGCATACCGACACCACTGTCGGGAAGGGTAGGGCCAGGGACCGGAACGTCTGAGCGCACACGCGAGCGCGGAGCGGCCACAATAGGGCCATGCCCCGCATCGACGCGCCGACGCTTGCCGAGCACCAAGTGCTGCGGCGCCAGGCGCTCGTCGAGGCGGCGGCTCACCTCCTGGGAACCGACGGGCCAGCGGCGGTGACCCCGGCCGCGGTCGCTGCCCGGGCCGGGCTGGCCCGGACGAGCACCTACCAGTACTTCCCGTCGACGGCGGCGTTGATCAGTGCCGCCGCTGAGGAGAGGTTCTCGGCGATCCGTGCGGCGGTGGTGGCCGCTGTCGACCCTGCCGCGCCCGCGGGGAAGCGGATCGGTGCGTATGTCGGTGCGCTCTTCGACCAGGCGGTCACCAGCCTGGTCGGCATGGAGGGCGTCATGAGCCTGCCCCTGCCCGAGGAGTGTCGATCCCGGCTTCGCCAGCTGCACAGCGAGGTGATCGCACCGATGGTCGCCGCGATGGAGCAGGCCGGGGTGCTCGACCCGGCCGGGACGGTGCTCATGGTCAACGGCGCCGTCCAGGCTGCGGCCCGCCGGGTGGCCGAAGGGGCCGACCACGACACGGTGCGCGACGGCGTCGTCCGCTTCGTTGAGCGGGCGCTGACGTCCCCGTGACCCACATCGTCCTGCTCGTCGGTTGTGCGCTGGTCATCTACGTGGCGTGCGAGTGGTTCGTCAACGCGATCGAGTGGCTCGGCGTCAAGCTCCAGGTGGGTCCGGTGGCCGTCGGGTCGATCCTGGCCGCCGTCGGCACGGCCCTGCCCGAGAGCCTGGTGACTCTGGTGGCCATCCTCAGCGGTGGCGCGTCCGGGGCAGATCTCGGTGTGGGGGCCGCGCTCGGTGGTCCGCTCGTCGTCGGGACGGTGGCGTATGCCGTGACCGGGATCATGCTCCTGAGGCATCGACCCGGCCGCATCGTCGATGTCGACACGTCGCGACTGGCCAACGACCAGACCTGGTTCCTCCTCGTCTTCGCGCTCTCGTTCGTGCTGGGGCACCTCGCCTTCCCCGGCAAGGGGTGGTTCGGATGGGTGCTCTTCGGTGTCTACGGCCTCTACGTCTGGAAAGAGATGGGGGACGACGACGCCGCGAGCCACGAGGGCCTGGAGCCACTGAGACTGCAGCGGCGTCGGGAGCAGCCGACCCACTGGGCGGTGTGGGTCCAGACCCTCGGTGCGCTGGCGCTCATCTTCGCGGCCACCCAGCTCTTCGTTGACCAACTCGAGTGGGCCGGCCCGGCGCTCGGACTGCCGCCCACCGTCGTCGCCCTGCTGCTGTCGCCGCTGGCCACCGAGTTGCCCGAAACCCTCAACGCCATCATCTGGGTGCGTCAGGGCAAGACGCAGTTGGCGCTGGCCAACATCGCCGGCGCCATGATGATCCAGTCGACGGTGCCCGGTGGGATCGGTCTGCTCATGACCCCGTGGCGGTATGACGCCCCGCTGACGATTGCGGCCGTCGCCACCATGATCTCGGTGGGCTATGTCCTGCTGCTCATGCGCCGCGGCAGCGCCACGGCCGGACGGCTGGCGCTCACCGGGTTGTGCTACCTCGGGTTCGCCGTGGGCGTCTTCGTCGTCACCTGAGCGGCATACGCTGGGGTGGTCATCGAGTCCAGAGGAGAACTGGTATGCCGCCCACCGACCACGGCCCCGCGCCTTATGTCGTCGACATCGAACAGGCGACCATCGGCAACGAGACGTTCCGGACCGCCCAGTGGACCGGTGAATTCCTTCAACTGACGCTCATGCATATCCCCGTCGGGGGCGAGGTGGGGCTCGAACAGCACACCGGCACCGACCAGTTCCTCCGCGTCGAGGCCGGCCGGGCGCGGGTCCAGATGGGCCCGGCGCCGGATGCCCTCGACTTCGACGAGGAGGTCGAGGACGACTGGGCGCTCTTCGTGCCGACGTCGTGGTGGCACAACATCACCAACGTCGGCGAGGAGCCGCTCAAGCTCTACTCGATCTACGCTCCTGCGCACCACCCGGCCGGCACCATCCACGCGACGAAGGCCGAGGCGGATGCGGCCGAGGAGGCCGAGGGTCACTGACCCTGGTCGGTCCTGTCTGTGCCCGACGGACGGTCCGGCGGCAGGGTGGGCGGCGGCCATCTCGTCGCCCCCTCCCAGACACACCTCATGTCGGGCTCGCGCTCCTCGTTCTCGGCACCGTCGGTGCGCTCGGCCTCGACGAAGCCGTGCCGCCGGTAGAACCGCTGCGCGCCGGAGTTGACCTGGAAGGTCCACAGCTGCAGACCGTCGGGGTTGCGGGCCTTGGCGACATCGAGCAGGGCCGCGCCGATCCCCCGACCTTGCGCTCGGGGGTGGACGTAGAGTTGCTCGACCCAGCCGGGCGCGAGGGCGAGCACGCCCACGACGTCGCTGCCCTCGACGGCGACCCAGGTGTTTCCGCCGGCGATCAGGACGTCACGCACCCAGGCGCGGACCGCGGTCTCCTGGTGCGCCGGCCGCACTGTCGGCAGGGCTGCGCGGAACGAGACCACCCGCACCTCGCCGGCTCCCGGCGCATCCGCGGTGGTGGCGCGCCGGATCTCCACTCCAGCCCGCGCCGCGACATACCGGCCGTTCCGCAGGACCGGCACGACGGGTGAGCTGTCGAGCTCCAGGGCGATGGCGACGTCGTCGGGGTAGCCGCGGCTCAGCAACTCCCGTCCGCTTGCGGTGTCACCGATCACGGTGGCCAGGCCCGGTGCCACCGCGCGGTATGCCGCGACCGCGGCCCGGGCCTCCGGTGACCATCCGTCCTGCCCGCGAAGACCGGCGAGGGCGTCGAGCACCGACCCGGCCCCGATACCGTCCTCCAGGGCCGGCCGGAGCTCGTCGGAGCCGCCGGAGTCGGTGGCCGGCCAGCGCTCACCGCACGCGACGAGCGCGATGTCGCCGCCGTCATCCAGCCGGGCTGCCAGCCAGTCGGCGACGGCACGCCGGTTGCGCAACGACGCCGCCAGGACCGTGCTCCCGGCATCGGCGCACACCGCGGTCACCGTGGCGCCGTTGGGGGAGGGGAGCACGATGTCGTGCGCCCAGCCGGCGGCGGTCCGTAGTGAGGCCGGGGACAAACTCACCGCGCGGGGTTTCCCTCGAGCCGCCTCGCGGTCGACCGCGCAGACCCCGCCGACGCGGGAGGCCATCTCGGCCGCGCCCCTACGACCCCACCGGTAGGGCAGGACGGCGATCCCGGCGTCGGCTGCGACCGAGACGCACGTGGTGAAGCTGAGCACGTCGACCACCGCTACCGCGCCCACCCGCGAGGCGACGGCGCTCGCGCCGCGGGCGCCCCACTCGAAGCGCACTCGGTGCGGCGCCTGGTCGGCATACCGCTGCATGGTGAGCATCCTCGCAAGGCCCTGCGGTGCCTGGCGAGCCGGTGATGCGACCATGGTGGGATGGACGACCTGACCGGCACCGCCCGCGCGGCTGAGCTGACCGCCCCCGCGGCTGGCCCCGAGACGCCGACCTATCGCCGGGCCGACGAGCTCGAGGCGTTTCTCCCGATGCTCGACGCCGCCCCGAAGGATGTCGGTGCGTTGCGGTTGGTGGTGCGCCGTCCAGCGGTCGGCGCCCGGGAAGTGCTCGAACGTGGCGAGCTGGACCCGGCGGTCGGCTTGGTCGGCGACACCTGGCTGGAGCGGGGCAGCAGCCGACGGGCCGATGGTTCGGCCAACCCCGACGCGCAACTCAACGTCATGAGCCACCGGATGGTGGAGTTCTTGGCGTCGGACCCCGCGCGCGAGCCGCTCGCCGGGGACCAGCTCTACCTCGACCTCGACCTATCGCATGACAACCTGCCTGCGGGCTCGATGCTGACCTTTGGCGACGTCGGGGCCGGCGGCGCCGTCATCGTCGTCACCGAGGAGCCGCACACCGGGTGCGCCAAGTTCGTCTCCCGGTTCGGGCCCGAGGCGATGCGGTTCGTCAACGGCCCGCTCGGTCGGCCCCGTCGGCTCCGCGGGCTGTGTGCCCGCGTGGTCGTGTCGGGCTTCGTCCACCCTGGGGACACCGTGGTCGTCACCCGCCCTGCTTCGTCAGACGGCGCCTCGGGGTAGCGTCGGCGGTATGACGCAACTCGCCACCGCCTTGCTCCTGGACGCCTTCGGCCGGGTGCATGACCTCGTGCACCACGTTGCCGACGGGCTCACTGCCGCCGACCTCGACTGGCGGCCGGCGCCGGAGGCCAACTCGATTGGGTGGCTGCTGTGGCATCTGGCCCGGGTCGAGGACGACCATCTCGCCGGCATCCACGGCGGCGAGCAGGTGTGGCTCGCCGACGGGTGGGCGGATCGATTCGCCCTCCCGGTGGACCGGCGGTCGATCGGGTTCGGCCAGAGCGCTGCCGAGGCCCGCTCCGTGGTCGTCGCCGACGTGGCTCTGCTGACCGGCTACCACGACGCCGTCCACGCCCGCACCCTGTCCGTCGTCGCGGCGCTCACCGGTGCCGACTACGACCGGGTCGTGGACCGGCGGTGGAACCCACCGGTGACCGCGGCAGTCCGACTGGTCAGCGTCGTCAACGACATCACCCAGCACGTGGGGCAGGCGGCATACGTGAAAGGGCTACTGCCGCGCCGATGAGGTGAGCGGTCGGTGGCTGGTGACCCGGGGACTGCCGGGTCGAGGCGCGGGCTGCGACCTGGCCGTCGACCTGGCCGTCGACCTGGGTCTGCGGCGACATAGGGGCCCGCCCACGGATCGACGGGCCCCGACGCCGGGGGGATCACACGGACGCGGTTTCCGCCAACGCCTCGGTCGTGCGCACGGCCAACGGCAGCGGCTCGAACCGGGACGTGAAGAACCGCAGCGTCGGTGGCTCGTAGACGAACTGCAGCCCGGGGATCGACTCGCGCCGGTGGAACAGCTCGATAACCGCGTCGGCCACGACGTCCATATGCCGGTCGGTGTAGACCCGACGCGGGATGGTCAGGCGCACCAGCTCCAGTTTCGGGTGACGGTTCGTGCCGTCGGGGTTGCGTCCGGCCGAGACGATGCCGCGCTCCATCGAGCGCACACCGGACTCGACGAACAGCGCCGCCGCGAGCGACTGCGCCGGCAGCTCGTCCTGGCTCAGGTGCGGGAGGAAGGCGGCGGCGTCGAGGAAGACCGCGTGCCCGCCGATCGGCCGCACGATCGGCACGCCCGCCTCGATGAGCTGCTCGCCGAGGTAGCGCACCTGACCGACGCGGTTGGCCAAGTAGTGGTCGTCGACGGCCTCGCGCAGGCCCACCGCCATCGCTTCGAGGTCGCGTCCGGCCAGTCCACCGTAGGTCGGCATGCCTTCGAAGAGCACGACGAGCTCGCGGGCCTTCTGGAGGATCTCCTCGGAGCGCATCGCGAGGAAGCCGCCGATGTTGACCAGGGCGTCCTTCTTACCGGACATGGTCAGCCCGTCGAAGAGCGACATCATCTCCTTGACGATGTCGGCGCAGGAGACCCCGGCATACCCGGGCTCGCGCTCCTGGATGAAGTAGGCGTTCTCGGCCAGACGGGTCGCGTCGGACCACATGATGATGCCGTGTCGGTCGCAGACCTCACGGACCGCGCGCAGATTGGCCATCGAGACCGGCTGGCCGCCGGCGAGGTTGACCGTGACCGCGACGTTGACGTAGGCGATGTTCTCGGCACCGACCTCGGCGATGAGCCTCTCGAGCTTGCCGAGGTCGACGTTGCCCTTGAACGGGTGGAACAACTGCGCGTCGTGCGCCTCGTCGATGACGATGTCGACGAAGTGCCCCCCAGCGAGTTCCTGGTGGGCCCGGGTCGTCGTGAAGTACATGTTCCCCGGCACGTACTGCCCGGGCTTGATGAGGATGCGGCTGACGAGGTGCTCGGCGCCCCGGCCCTGGTGGGTCGGCACGACATACGGGAAGCCGTAGGTCTCCTGCACCGCGCGGAGCAGGTTGTCGAACGAGCGCGCGCCGGCATACGCCTCGTCGCCGAGCATCATCGCCGACCACTGCCGGTCACTCATGGCCGAGGTGCCCGAGTCGGTGAGCAGGTCGATGGTGCACGCCCAGCTGGGCAGGAGGAAGGTGTTGTAGCCGGCCGTGCGGATCTCCTCCTCGCGCTGCTCGCGGGTGGTGACGGTCAGCGGCTCGACCATCTTGATCCGGTACGGCTCGGCGGTGCGCATGTCAACTCCTCGGGCGGGTCCAACGGGTATGCCGCCAGCGTGCTCTCCTGCGGGCTACTGCACAACCGGACCAGGTCTAGGTGCGCACTATGCACAGATTGGGCAGGCAAGGCCGGCTCTGACCCGCCTATTTGTCCAGGAGGTGCGCTACAGCCCAGCGACGAGACGAACGCCGTAGCCGCCGATGACGACCCAGAACAACGCGGCGTAGCCGCGCTCGCCCATGGACCGGTTGATGCGGCGGCCCAGGACCGTGGCCAGGACCATCAGTGGGATGGCCAGTGCGCCCGTGCGCCAGGAGGCCGCGGTGAGCAGACCCGCGTCGGCATACACGGACGTCTTGGTCGCATCCCCGACGAACGACACCACGGACGCGGCGCCGACCAGGTGCATCCGGTCCAACGCCAACGCCCGCAGGGCCACGCCTTTCAACGGCCCTGACGTCCCGCTGAACCCGGACACCAGGCCGGACATCAGGGCCAGGGCGGGTGCCGACGCGCGCCGGGCACTCGGCAGCGCGGCCGCCTCGAGAAGCAGGCTGGCGACGAGCGTCACCAGCACGGCCCAGGTCACCAGGTGCTCCGGGGCGAAGACCAGCAACCTGGCGCCGGCAAACGCCCCGACGATCGTGGCGAGCACCACCCAAGCGCTGGCCCGCCACGGGATGGTCCGCCGGTAGGCGAGCATCTTGACGATGTTGTTCACGGCGAGCAGGAGCGCGGCCAGAGCGACGCCCTCCTTGGTGCCGAGGACGAACGCGTATGCCGGGACGAGGATGAGCGAACCGCCGAGCCCGGCGGCACTCGACACCGTGAAGGCCGCCACCGTAGCCAACAGGAGCAGGGCAATCTCCCCCATGTGACCTCCTATCGTGATCATCCTCGCGAAAGTGGACACCACGGTCTCGGTTCACCCCCTTCGGGTCAAGGTCTGCCGGCCACTACTCTGGGCCGGTGGTCCAGACGCTGGTCGTCACCGGGGCCGGGGGGTTCCTTGGAGGTCACGTATGCCGCGTCGCGCGGTCGCGTGGCTATGCCGTCGTCGCGGCCTTCCGCCCGGGCAGCAGCACCGAGAGTGTCGACGGCCTCGATGTCCAGGTGCGTCGTGCGGATCTGGGCGATCCCGATGCGCTCTCGCACCTCCTCGACGGACTCGACCCGGATGACGTGACGGTTGTCCACTGTGCGGCGGTCGTGAGCATCGCCAGCACGGTCAACCCGCAGTTGCGCGCCGTCAACGTCGACGGCACACGCAACCTGGTCGAGGTCTGCCGGGACCGACGGGTGCGCCGGCTCGTCTACATCAGCTCGGTGCACGCCATACCGACACGCCCGGCTGGTCAGCCCATGCGGGAGGTGCCTACTTTCGACCCGGATGCCGTCAGCGGTGGCTACGCGAAGACGAAGGCGGAGGCGACGGCCCTGGTGCTCGCGGCAGCGCCTGACCTCGACGTGGTCGTCGTCCATCCGAGCGGCCTGGTCGGGCCGGTGGACTACCGCGACGGCGCCCTCACCACCGCCACTCGTCAGTCGGCGGCCGGGCTGTTGTCGCTCTGGGTCGCGGGAGGCTACGACTTCGTCGACGTGCGCGACGTGGCACAGGCAGTGCTCGCGGCGGCCGAGCGCGGTCGGCGCGGCGAGTGCTATCTGCTCACCGGCCGATTTGTGCCTATCGCCGAGTTCATGGCCGTCGCCGCCACGGCGGCAGGCCGTCCCTCGCCTCGGGCCGAGCTGCCGCCGCGGTTGGCCGACCTGGCCGCGCCCTGGGTCGAACGCGTCTCGTCGGCGTTGCGGATCCCGCCGACCGTGACTCCGTATTCGCTGCAGACCCTTCGGAGCAACGGCACCTTCGACAGCACCAAGGCCCGGATCGACCTCGACTTCGACCCTCGCGACCCGCGCGAGTCGGTGCGTGATGCGGTCGCCTGGCTCATCGAGACCGGCCGGGTGCGTCCCAAGGGCCGAGGGAAGGGCTGGCGCAGCCCCAGGCCTCCCGGCGGGGTGGTCTAGCCCGGCGATGTGCTCGTTCAGTGGGGAGTTTCCGTGGTCCTGGCAACGCAAACTCCCCACTGGGGACCGGCAGTGGGGCCTGCGGGGCTGGAGTAGGTTCGGCTCCGTGAGCATCGCCGCGCTGCCGTCCCGGACCCGTGTCGTCATCATCGGCGGCGGTGTCATCGGTTCCTCGATCGCCTACCACCTGGCCCATCTCGGCTGGACCGATGTTCTCCTGGTCGAGCGTGATCGCCTGACGAGCGGCACGACGTGGCATGCCGCGGGCCTGATGACCTGCTTCGGGTCGACCTCGGAGACATCGACAAGAATCCGGCTCTACAGCCGAGAACTCTTTGCAGACCTGGAAGCGGAGACCGGCCTGGCCACCGGCTTCAAACCGGTCGGCCTCATCGAGGCGGCCGCCGATCATGGACGTCTCGAGGAATACCGCCGGGTGGCCACGTTCCAGCGGCATCTCGGCCTGGAGGTCCACGAGATCTCCCCGCGGGAGATGAGTGACCTCTTCCCGCTGGCCAAGACCGACGACCTTCTCGCCGGGTTCTACGTGCCCGGCGACGGGCGGGTCAACCCGGTCGACCTGACGATGTCGCTGGCCAGG
This sequence comes from Actinomycetota bacterium, assembly GCA_052034115.1. Lineage (GTDB taxonomy): Bacteria > Actinomycetota > Actinomycetes > Actinomycetales > Dermatophilaceae > Lutibacillus. Next base: position 4,065 of record JBPOIZ010000051.1, on the reverse strand, counting down.
GGTGCCAAGAACCTCGGCGTGCGCGTGGCCGAAGGGGTCACCGTGACCGACGTCCTCACCGAGCGCGGTGAAGTGACCGGCGTCCGCACGAGCCACGGCGACGTGGAGTGCGAGGTCGTCGTCAACTGCGCGGGCATGTGGGCCCGCGAGCTCGGTGCCCGCAGCGGCGTGATCATCCCGAACCAGGCTGCTGAGCACTACTACCTCATCACCGACCACATCGAGGGGATGAGCCCCGACGCTCCGGTCTTCGAGGACCCGGCGTCCTACGGCTATTACCGCGAAGAGGGCGGCGGCATGATGGTCGGCCTCTTCGAGCCCCGCGCCGCCGCGTGGAGCGTGGCCGGCATACCGCCGGACTTCTCCTTCGGCGAACTGCCCCCGGACTGGGAGCGGATGACCCCGTTCCTGGAGACGGCGATGGCGCGGGTGCCGGTCACCCTCACCGCCGGCATCCGCACCTTCTTCTGCGGCCCGGAGTCCTTCACCCCCGACCTGCAGCCGTGCGTGGGTGAGGCTCCCGGCATCAAGGGCTACTTCGTGGCCGCCGGTATGAACTCGATCGGGATCCTCTCCAGCGGCGGCCTGGGAAGGGTCATGGCCCACTGGATCACCACCGGCCGTCCCGACGTGGACGTCACCGCGATCAACGTCGACCGGTTCCACCACTACCAGGCGACCCCGCGCTACCGGGCGGCCCGCACCACCGAGATCCTCGGCACCGTCTACGCCGCGCACGCTCCCGGCACCCAGCTGCGCTCCGCGCGCGACCTCAAACGCTCCCCGCTGCACGACCGGCTCGCGGCCCAGGGCGCCTACTTCAAGGACGTCAGTGGCTGGGAGAGCCCGGACTGGTATGCCGGTGCCGGCGTCGAGCCCGCCGCCGAGCCGTCGTGGGGCCGCGGCGACTGGTGGGGGCAGTGGCAGGCCGAGCACCTGGCAGTCCGCGAGGGCGTCGGTGTCATGGACATGTCCTTCATGGCCAAGCTCATGCTCGAGGGCGCGGACGCCGCCGCCGTCATCGACGAGGTCAGCTCGGGAGACGTCTGCGGCGACGTCGGTGTCATCACATATACCCAGTGGCTCGACGACGACGGCCGCATCCAGGCCGACGTCACGGTCACGCGCCTGGCACCCGACCGGTTCCTTGTCGTAGCTTCGGACACTGCCCACGGGCACGTGCTGACCTGGTTGCGCCGCGCCGCAGCCGGTCGGCACGCCGTGGTCACCGACGTCACGTCGGCGTTCGCGCTGCTCACCGTCCAGGGCCCACGCTCGCGGGAGCTCCTCGCGCTGGTCTCGTCTGCAGACCTGGAGGCCGCTGCGTTCCCCTACCGCGCCGCTCGCTGGGTCGACGTCGGTATGGCGCACCTGCTCTGCGTGCGGATCACCTATCTCGGCGAGCTCGGCTACGAGCTCTACATCCCCAGCGAGCTGGCGGTCCACGTCTACGACACCCTGGTCCAGGCTGGGGCCGCGGTCGGTCTGCGTCATTGTGGCCTCAAGGCGCTGTCCTCGTTGCGGATGGAGAAGGGCTACCGCGACTACGGGCACGACATCGACAACACCGACTGTGTGCTGGACGCCGGGCTCGGCTTCGCCGTCGCCCTCGACAAGCCCGCGGGGTTCATCGGCCGGGACGCCGTCGCCGCGCGGGCGGCTACCGCCAAGGAACAGGGATACCGGCAGCGGCTCGTCCAGGTGCTCCTCAACGATCCTGAGCCACTGCTCTTTCACGCCGAGGTGCTCTACCGCGACGGGGTCGCCGTCGGTTATGTCCGCGCCGCGTCATACGGGTGGACCCTCGGCGCTGCGGTCGGTCTGGCGATGGTCGAGGCGGCACCTGGTGCGTCGGTGACGCCGACCTGGCTCTCGGCCGGGACCTGGGAGGTCGACGTCGCCGGTCGTCGCGTTCCGGCCACGGTTTCGCTGCGCCCGTTCTACGACCCAGCCAACGCCCGCATCAAGGCGTGACCTGCCTGGCCGGGCCGGCCGGCTCGGTGCCACAATGCGGCGATGGGCGACGTCGTCAACTACCTGGAGACCATCACCGACCCGGCCCGCAGGACTGCCCTGGAGCGGGTCGTCGCCCGAGCCCACGAGCTCGTGCCGGATCTGGCCGAGGCCACGAGTTATGGCATGCCGACCCTGCGCTACCGGGGCAAGGCGTTGCTGTCGGCGATCTCCACGGCCAAGCACCTGGCCTACTACCCGCACAGCGGGTCGGTCGTCTCTGATGTCGCTGCCCAGTTGGAGGGCTTCTCCATGTCCAGCGGCACGGTCCGTTTCACCGTCGGCCAACCGATTCCGGACGACGCCCTCGACGCCCTGATCCTGCGCCGCCGCGACGAGATCGACGACCAGGTGTCTCGGTCGCGGCGCTGAGCGCAGCCGCCTAGATCCCGAACGTCTTGCGGGGGTAGGCGGCGGTCACGTCGGTCACGACATTGACCAGGTATGGCGCATTCGCCGCGAACGCGCGGTCCAACGCCGGCCCGATCTGCGCCGGGTCGGTGACCAGCTCGCCGCCGCCGCCGAGAGCCCGTACCACCTCGTCATAGCGGGTCTGCGGCGCCAGGTCGGCGATGACGTCATACCCGTAGAGCATCTGCATGGGCTGCTTCTCCAGTCCCCACGCGGAGTTGTTCCCGACGATCATGACCACCGGGAGCCGGTGGCGCACCAGCGTGTCGACGTCCATCAGGGACATGCCCGCTGCTCCGTCGCCGAACAGCAGCACGACCTGCGCGGAGGGTCGAGCCAGCCGCGCGGCAATGGCAGCCCCTAGCCCGGCGCCGAGGCAGCCGTAGGGACCTGGGTCGAGCCAGCACCCCGGGCGGCGGGGCTCGACGAACTTCCCGGCGAAGGACACGAAGTCGCCGCCGTCGCCGATGACCACGGCGTCGTCGGCCAGGCGGGGGAGCAACTCGCCGTAGATGCGCGCGGGGTGGATCGGGTCGGCGACCGCGGTGAGCAGCGCGGCGTCCTGCACGGCGGCGGCAGCGGCCTCGGCCTTCAAACGGGCTGCCCACTCGGACCACCCTGGTCGTCGGCCGAGCCGGTCGACGGCGGTCAGCAGGCCGTCAAGCACGGTGGTGAGGTCCCCGCTCGCGCTGCCCGCCAAGGCCACGTGCCGGGCGACCTGACCCGGGGAGTCGGCCAGATGGACCACCTGGGCCGCGGGGGCACCGGCCTTGCCGCCGAAGACGCCATACCCGAGGCGGAAGTCGAGCGGGGTGCCGACGACGATGGCAAGGTCGCAGGTGCCGACGGCGGTGCCGCGAGCCTTGGTGACCAGCAAGGGGTGGCCGCCGGGGACGATCCCGCGACCCATGCCGTTGGTCAGGGCCGGCAGACCGAGCGTGTCGACCAGCCGCAGGGCCGCCTGCTCGGCACCGTCGGCCCATACGTCGCTGCCGAGGATGATCACCGGGCGCTCGGCCGCGGCGAGCAGACCGGCGATCGCCGCGAGCGCCTCGTCGTCCACCGGGGCTGCTGCGCAGCGACGGGGGGAGCCGAGCTCGGGGGCCGCTGCAATGCCGAACAGCTGGTCCATCGGGACGTCGAGGAAGACCGGACCCCGGTGTGCTGCGGCGGCCAGGGCGAACGCCTCATCCGTGGCGGGGCCAACCTCGGCGGCGGTGTGGGCTGTCGCCGCCTGCTTCGACACCGGCGCCAGGATGGGCGGGTGGTCCAGTTCCTGGAGGCTGCCGGTGCCCCATCGCGCGGCCGGGGCACGGCCGCCGAGGACCACCATCGGTGCCCCGGAGAAGGTGGCCTGGGCGACCGCGCTGACGGCATTCGTCACCCCAGGGCCGGCCGTCAGCACGGCGAACCCAGGGACGCGGGTCAGCTTGCCGGTCGCCTCGGCAGCAAACGCCGCCGTTTGTTCGTGGCGGACGTCCAGCAAGCGCAGGGGTGGGTCAGCCTTGACCGCACCGTCATACACCGGGAAGACGTGCGCCCCCGACAGGGTGAAGATCGCTTCCACCCCATGCGCTCGAGCAGCGGTGACGACATGATGCCCGGCCTGGGCGGCGGGGGTGGGCGAACCGGTGTCCATGC
>JBPOIZ010000096.1:0-26017 GCA_052034115.1 Actinomycetota bacterium | reverse complement strand
CGGACTTCCGCGGGCCGCACATCGTCGCAGTCGGTCGCGACGTGGCGGACCGAGGGCGACTCGACGCGGCCGTCATCGCTGCTGCCGTCGCGTCAGGGAGCTTCGATCCGCAGGACCTCAAGAAGGTGTGGCACTGCGTCGCGCGCTTCGGCCATCCACTGGAGTGAGCGGTCGGCCGGCATACCGGCGCGCAGTGATCAGCTGAAGACGACCGTGCGGTCGACGTTGAGGATGACCCGCGACTCGCAGTGCCATTTCAGCGCCCGGGCCAGCACCCGCGACTCGCACTCCTCGCCCGCGAGCACCAGGTCATCGGCGGTCATCCGGTGGTCGACGCGCACGACGTCCTGCTCGATGATCGGGCCCTCGTCGAGGTCCGCGGTGACGTAGTGCGCCGTCGCGCCGACGAGCTTGACCCCTCGCTCGTACGCCTGGTGGTAGGGCTTGGCACCCTTGAACGAGGGCAGGAACGAGTGGTGGATGTTGATGATCCGCCCGGACATCTCGGCGGCCAGCCGGTCCGAGAGCACCTGCATGTAGCGGGCCAGGACGACGAGGTCCACCTGCTCCTCGCGCAGGAGGGTGCGCAGCGCCTCCTCGGCCTCGGGCTTGGTCTGCGCGGTGATCGGGATGTGGTGGTAGGGCAGCCCGTAGGACCTGACCAGCGGCTCCATGTCGGGGTGGTTGGACACGACGGCGCGGATGTCCATGTTGAGCTGACCGTTGCGCCACCGGTAGAGGATGTCGTTGAGGCAGTGGCCGAACTTGCTGACCATGATGACGGTCCGGTAGCGGGCCGCCGCGTCCCACATCTGCCACTGCATCCCGAACGCGTCGGCCACGACCGCGAACCACGTGCGCCACTGCTCCAGCGGCGCCCCACCGGCCTGGACCGAGAAGACGAGACGCATGAAGAACCGGTCGGTGCGCGGGTCGTCGAACTGCTGGCTCTCCTCGATGTTCGCCCCCCGCTCGAACAGCAGCTGAGTGACGCGCGCGACGATGCCGCGCTGGTCGGGGCAGGAGAGGATCAGGACGTAGTTGGTCGGGAGTGACACTGCTCACCTCATGGCTCGGGGGTTCATCGAGCACCGTAGTTCGTCGGACGCAACCGTCCCTGCGCCACGCACGATATCTCCCGGGGCGGGACGAACGACTGTTCGGCTCGGCACCGCACCGACTATAGTTCCGCTATGCGCAACAGCGGTGACGATCGTGGAGCTGTTCAGTCCGTCGACCGCGCCGTGACGATCCTGGAGGTGCTCGCGCATCGCGGCACCGTCGGCGTGACCGCCCTGGCCGCCGAGCTGGGAGTCCACAAGAGCACGGCGAGCCGGCTGGTCGCGACCCTCGAGTCGCGAGGTCTGGTCGAACAGGTCGAGGACCGGGGCAAGTACCGGCTCGGCTCCGGAGTGCTACGACTCGCCGGAGCGACGAACGCACGCCTCGACCTGGTCCAAGAGGCCCGCCCGGTCTGTCGGCGCCTCGCGGCCGAGACGAACGAGACGGTCAACGTCGTGGTCCGCTCAGGTGACGCCGCCCTTTACATCGACCAGATCAGCGGCCCGTCGACCCTGTCGTCATACAACTGGGTCGGTCAGCACATCCCGCTCCACGCGACGAGCAACGGCAAGGTGCTCGTCAGCGAGCTGGCCGAGCCCGAGCTGACCCGCACGCTCGGCGAGCTGCGCAGCTACACCACGGCAACAGTGACGGACCGCCCTGCGCTGGACGCGCAGTTGGCGGCCGTCCGGGCCAAGGGGTATGCCGTCGCAGCCGACGAGCTGGACCTCGGCCTGACCGCGTTGGCCGCTCCGATCCGCAATGCCCACGGTGAGATCGTTGCCTCGGTCAGCGTGTCCGGCCCGTCGTTCCGGCTCGACGAGACCCGAGTGGCAGAGCTTGCTCCGAGGGTCCGCCAGGCCGCCGAAGACGTCTCCACTCGGCTCGGGTGGCGGGTCCCCCGGCGGAGCGGCCGGGTCGAGGGCTGAGGCCCCGCGACGGAGACCGTGCTTGACCGTGACCCGCGTCACGGTCATGCTGTTGCGCACCTTGGGTGCAGTTGCAGGATGTGCAACACCCGGGGAGGGAGCGAGGCAGGGTGGCGGACCTGTTCATCGATGGGCACTGGGTGCGCCCGGCACGGGGCGCTCGCCGCGCCGTGACCTGCCCGGCCGACGGGACGCCCGTGGCCGAGGTGGACGAGGCCAGCGACCAGGACACCTTGGCCGCCATCGCCGCCGCCCGGTCCGCCTTTGACTCCGGGCCCTGGCCGCACACCTCGGCCGCCGAACGCGGTGCCCTGCTGACCCGCGTGGCCGACCTGATCGAGCGTGACGCCGCCGCGATCGCGCGGGCCGAGTCACTGGACACCGGCAAGCGGTATGTCGAGAGCGAGTATGACGTCGCCGACGTGGTGCGGGTCTTCCGCTACTACGCGAGCCTGGCCGGTGACAGCGCCGGGCGGGTCATCGACACCGGCCGAGAAGATGTCCACTCGGTCGTGGTGCGTGAGCCGATCGGGGTGTGCAGCCTCATCACCCCGTGGAACTACCCGCTGCTCCAGGCCTCGTGGAAGGTCGCCCCGTGCCTGGCGGCCGGCAACACCTTCGTCCTCAAACCGAGCGAGATCACCCCACACACGTCGATCCATCTCCTGCGGCTGCTCCAGGAGGCCGGGCTGCCGCCGGGGGTGGGCAACCTCGTCCTCGGCACCGGTGTGGGCTGCGGCGCACCGCTGTCCACCGACCCGCGAGTCGATCTCGTCTCGTTCACCGGAAGCCTGGCCGTCGGCCGGCTGCTCATGGCCAACGCGGCCCCCACGATCAAGAAGGTGGCCCTGGAGCTCGGCGGCAAGAACCCGAACATCGTCTTCGCCGATGCCGACCTCGACGCCGCGCTCGACATGGCCCTGACCGCGGTGTTCCTCCACTCCGGCCAGGTCTGCTCCGCCGGCGCCAGATTGCTCGTCGAGGCGTCGATCGCCGAGGACTTCGTCGACCGGCTCGTCGAGCGGGCGGCCGGCATACGGCTCGGTGGTCCCTTCGACGAGAAGGCGCAGACCGGTCCGCTCACCTCCGCCGCGCACCTAGCCAAGGTCGAGGCGTATGTCGCCGCGGGCCTGGCCCAGGGGGCCCGCCTGCGGTGTGGGGGAGGGCGACCGGACGACCCCGCGCTGGCCGCCGGCTACTACTACCTGCCCACCGTTCTCGACCAGTGCACCGCGGCCATGTCGGTGGTCCAGGAGGAGTCCTTCGGCCCGGTCCTCACCGTCGAGACCTTCGGCGGTGCCACGTCCCAGGAGGCCGAGGACGCGGCGGTGGCCCTGGCCAATGGCACGATCTACGGCCTCGCCGGGGCCGTGTGGACCGGCACCTCCGGGCGCGGTGAGCGGGTCGCGGCGCGGCTGCGCGTCGGCACGGTCTGGATCAACGACTACCACCCCTATGTCCCGCAGGCCGAGTGGGGCGGCTACAAGCAGTCGGGCACCGGGCGCGAGCTCGGCCATGTCGGGTTGGAGGAGTACCAGGAGGCCAAGCACGTGTGGCATAACCTCGCCCCTACGCCCCAGGGGTGGTTCGCATGACCCGTCGCGCGTTGCGCTCCACCGTGCTCGGGGCCGCCCCGGAGCGGGTCGACATCGTCATCGTCGGCGGCGGCTCGGCCGGCTGTGTCCTGGCCAACCGGCTCTCGGCCGATCCGTCGACGACGGTGCTGGTCCTCGAAGCCGGTCGGGCCGACCTCAAGATCGACCCCCTGATCCACATGCCCGCTGCGCTGCCGTTCCCCATCGGGAACCCCCTCTACGACTGGAAGTACGAGTCCGAGCCCGAACCCTGCATGAACGACCGGCGGATCTACCACGCCAGGGGGAAGGTGCTCGGCGGGTCCAGCTCGATCAACGGGATGATCTTCCAGCGCGGCAACCCCATGGACTACCAGCGGTGGGCGGCCGACCCCGGTATGGAGTCCTGGTCATACGCGCACTGCCTGCCCTACTTCAAGCGGATGGAGAACTGTCTCGCCGGGGCCGACGAGTGGCGCGGCGGCTCCGGGCCGCTGGTCCTGGAGCGCGGCCCCGCGACGAATCCGCTGTTCGGGGCCTTCTTCGAGGCGGCGACGCAGGCCGGTTACCCGCTGACGGACGACGTCAACGGCTACCGCCAGGAGGGATTCGCCAAGTTCGACCGCACGATCCACCACGGTCGTCGGCTCTCCGCTGCCCGGGCCTACCTGCACCCGGTCATGGACCGGCCCAATCTGCACGTCCGCACCCTGGCGCACACGACCCGGGTGCTGATGGACGGCGCCCGCGCCGTTGGCGTCGAGTACGTCTCGCTGGGCCGGCGTCATACCGTCCGGGCCGGGGAGGTCATCCTCAGCGGTGGGGCGATCAACAGCCCGCAACTGCTGCAGCTCTCCGGCATCGGCAACGCCGCCGAGCTGCGGGGCTTGGGCATCGACGTCCACGCGGACGTGCCGGGCGTGGGAGAGCACCTCCAGGACCACCTCGAGGTCTACATCCAGTACGCCAGCAAGCTGCCCGTCTCGATCGCCCCCGGCCTGCGCTGGGCCAACCGGCCCAAGCTCGCCGCCGACTGGCTGTTCTTCCGCAAGGGCCTCGGCGCGACGAACCATTTCGAGGGCGGCGGCTTCGTGCGGTCCAACGACGACGTCGACTACCCGAACCTGATGTTCCACTTCCTGCCCATCGCCATCCGGTATGACGGGTCGAGCCCGATCAAGGGTCACGGCTACCAAGTGCACATCGGCCCCATGTACTCAGACGCGCGCGGGTCGGTGAAGATCACCTCCACGGACCCGATGGCCAAGCCGGCCCTGCGGTTCAACTACCTCTCGACCGACCAGGACCGTCGCGAGTGGGTCGAGGCCATCCGGGTCGCTCGGGACATCCTCGGCCAGAGCGCCCTGGCGCCGTTCAACGGCGGCGAGATCTCGCCTGGCCCGTCGGTGGCGACCGACGAGGAGATCCTTGACTGGGTGCGCGCCGACGCCGAGACCGCCCTGCACCCCTCCTGCACGGCCCGGATGGGCGTCGACGACCTGTCGGTGCTCGACCCGACGTCGATGCGGGTCCACGGGGTCGACGGGCTGCGTGTCGTCGACGCCTCGTCGATGCCCTACGTGACGAACGGCAACATCTACGCGCCGGTCATCATGCTCGCCGAGAAGGCGGCGGACCTCATCACCGGGGACACGCCCCTGCCGCCGTCCACCGCGCCCTGGTACAGCCACCGGGCCGGGACGCCGCTCTACCCGGACCGCCGATCCGGCGGCGCGGACCGTCATACCGGGTCGGCGGAGGAGTCGGCATGAGCGAACCCACGCTGAGCGTCAACGGCCTCTGGAAGGTCTTCGGGCGGAACGCCGAGAAGCTCATCGGCACCCCGGACCTGGAGCTGTCGCGCAAGGAGCTGCAGGCCAAGAGCGGGCACGTCATCGGGGTGCGGGACGTGTCCTTCGACGTCGCGCCCGGCGAGGTCTTCGTCGTCATGGGGCTGTCCGGGTCGGGCAAGTCGACCCTCGTGCGGCTCATCACCAGGCTCATCGAACCGACGGCCGGCACGGTGCTCCTCGACGGTGAGGAGCTGACGGCCATGGACGAAGACGCCCTGCGCGATGTGCGGCGGCGCAAGGTGTCGATGGTCTTCCAGCACTTCGGTCTGCTGCCGCACAAGAAGGTCATCGACAACGTCGCCTTCGGGCTGGAGGTCCGTGGCGAGAGCCGCACGCTGCGTCGGGCCCGAGCCCAGAACATGGTCGACCTGGTGGGGCTGTCCGGCTACGAGCAGAACTTCCCCGACCAACTCTCCGGCGGGATGCAGCAGCGGGTCGGCCTGGCCCGGGCGCTGGCCAACGACCCCGAGATCCTCATGTTCGACGAGCCGTTCTCGGCGCTCGACCCGCTCATCCGCCGGGACATGCAGAACGAGGTCATCCGGCTGCACCGCGAGGTGGGCAAGACGATGGTCTTCATCACCCACGACCTGCAGGAGGCGCTCAAGCTCGGCGACCGCATCCTCATCATGCGTGATGGCGCGATCGTGCAGATCGGCCGTCCCGACGAGGTCGTCGGGGCACCGGCCGACGACTACGTCAAGGACTTCGTCTCCGAGGTGCCTAAGTCGCACGTGCTGACCCTGCGCTGGGTCATGCGCCCGCCGGAGTCGGACCTGGAGGGGGCCGCCGGCGCCCCGACCCTGCTCGACACCACGATCGTGCGCGACGCCGCCCGCACCGTGCTCGCCCACCAAGGGGCGGTGCGTGTCGTCGACGCGGCCGGATCCTTCGTCGGTGTTGTCGACGACGAAGACATCCTGCGCGTGGTCGTCGCGGAGGAGGACTGATGGCAACCGCGGCCCCGGAGCGGCCCCCGGAGCGGCCCCCGGAACGACGAGGCGTCATCCGGCAGGGCCCGGCACCGGACGCCCCGCCCATCCTCGACGAGCCGCGGGCGCGGTGGCGCCCCCTCGTCGTCATCCTGGCCCTGTGGCTGATCGTGTGGCTCGTCACCAAGGGTCAGGACACCCTCGTGCTCGGCGGGCGCGACAAGACCCCGGTCATGGACTCGCTGGCCTCGTTCCGCGACTCGATGCTCGCCGGCCGGCGGACCAACCCGGTCATGCAGGTCACCGGAGGCATCGCCGACGCCCTCCGGGCGGTCGTGGAGTGGCTCCAGCGGCTCATCTCGATCCCCGCCGACCCTCGACCGGTGCCGGAGATTGGCTGGCTCGGGGTGACGGCGGTGGCGACCTACGTGGGCTATGTCGTGGCGAACTGGCGAATTGCCACCCTCGTCCTGGGGACGTTCCTGTCCTTCGGGGTCTTCGGCTACTGGACCGACTCCATGGACCTGCTCATCGTCATCGGCATCGCCGTCGCCCTGTCGATCCTCGTCGGTGTCCCGTTGGGCATCTGGGCGGGCACGAGCAAGCGGGCAGCGGCCGTCATCGAGCCCATCCTCGACGTGTTGCAGACCATGCCCACCTTCGTCTACCTGCTGCCCATCGTCCTGTTCTTCGGCATCGGTGCGTCCTCGGGCATCGTGTGCACCCTCTTGTATGCCGCGCCACCGCTGATCCGTATCGCCGCGCACGGCATCCGCGCCGTGCCCACGACCATGCTCGAAGTCGGCAACTCGTTCGGCCTGACGGGCTGGCAGCGGCTGCTCAAGATCCAGCTGCCGATGGCCAAGCGCACCATCATCGTCGGGCTGAACCAGACCACCTTGGCGGCCCTGTCGATGGCCACCATCGCCTCGTTCGTCAACGGCCCCGGGCTCGGCAAGCCCGTGCTCGCCGGGCTGCGCATCAACGACGTCGGCATAGCGCTCGTCCCCGGCCTGCTCATTGTGGCCATGGGCATCATGCTCGACCGGGCGACCACGGCGGCCAGCGAACGTGCCGACATCGTCGCCCGAGGAGGCGGGCTCCCCGCGCGGGTGCACCGGGTGATCCTGCTGGCCGGGGCGGCGCTGACGCTGGTCTGTCTGTGGCTGTCGCGGACCCAGTTCTGGGCGGCACGATGGGATGACGTAGGGATCGGCAAGACCGTCGCGACCTTCGCCGACGACGTCGTCACGTCGATCACGAGCTCGATCTCGCCGTTCACGACCGGCGTCAAGGACGCGGTGTCCTACGGCCTGCTCAACCCGCTGCAGTCCTTCCTTGCCGACTCGCCGTGGTGGCTCGCCTTCGCCGGCATATGCCTCATCGCCTTCTTCCTCGGTGGATGGCGTGCTTTGGCGCCGGCCGTGGTGTGCCTCCTCGGGATCCTCTACCTCGGGCTGTGGAACAACGCGATGATCACCCTTGCGATGACGCTGGTCGCCACCGTGCTGTGCATGGCGATGGCCGTCGTCCTGGGGGTGGCGATGGCCCGACGACCCTGGGTCGATACCGCGCTGCGGCCCATCCTCGATGCCGGCCAGACCATCCCGGCGTTCGTTTACCTCATCCCGGCCCTGGCCCTGTTCGGGCCGTCCCGGTTCACCGGCATCGCCGCCGCGATCGCGTATGCCGCGCCGGTGTCGGTCAAGCTCGTCGCCGACGGCGTGCGGGGCGTGTCGGGCACCACGATGGAGGCGGTGCGCTCGGTGGGTGCCTCGGTGCTGCAGCAGATCCGTAAGGTCCAGCTGCCGATGGCCAAGCCGTCGATCGTCCTGGCGACCAACCAGGCCCTGCTCTTCGTCCTGGCCATGGCGGTCATCGCCGGGATGGTCGGCGCTGGAGCCTTGGGGTATGACGTCGTCCTGGGCTCGACGCGCAGCGAGGAGTGGGGCAAGGGCGCCGCTGCTGGTGCCGCGATCGTCCTGCTCGGCATCGCCATCGACCGGATCGCGCGGCGGGCGGCCGAGGCGGCCCCACCGGAGAGCCAGGTGCTGCGCCTGCCCCGGCGGACCGGGCCGCGATGACGACCCCGCGGCCCGCCGAGGCGCACGCCGTCCCACGAACTGCCGGCCCTGACCGGCATACCCCGCAAGACCACCCGCACCACCACGCAAAGGAGCGCACATGCAGGTGAAGACGAAGCGGTCCCTCGGGACCATTGCGGCCATTGCGGTCGTCGCGCTCGGCGCGGCCAGCTGCGGTGGCGGCTCGATCGATGAGCAGACCAAGGCGAATGCCTCGAACGCGGCCACGGCTGCGGCGCAGGGCACGTGCGGCACGATCAACATGGCCGTCAATCCGTGGGTGTCCTACGAGGCCAGTGCGTATGTCGTCGGCGAGATCGCCAAGACGAAGCTGGGCTGCACGGTCAACTACAAGGAGCTCAAGGAGGACGTCTCCTGGCAGGGCTTCGGCACCGGCGAGGTCGACGTCATCATCGAGGACTGGGGCCACCCGGACCTGGAGAAGAAGTTCTTCGCCAGTGGTGACTCCTCGGCGGTCGATGGCGGGCCGAACGGCAACAAGGGCATCATCCACTGGTACGTCCCGCCGTGGCTGGCCACCGAGCACCCGGACATCCTCGACTACCAGAACCTCAACAAGTACGCAGACCAGTTCAAGACGTCCGAGTCCGGTGACAAGGGCCAGTTCCTCGGGTCCGACCCGTCATACGTGCAGTTCGACGAGGCGATCATCAAGAACCTTGGCCTGAACTTCAAGGTGGTCTTCGCCGGTGGTGAAGCGGCCTCGCTCGAGGCGTTCAAGAAGGCCGAGGCCAACAAGGAGTGGCTCATCGGTTACTTCTGGGAGCCGCAGTACCTCTTTGCCGACGTGCCCCTCAAGGCCGTCAAGCTGCCGGCCTACACCGACGGCTGCCAAGCGGACCCCGCGAAGGTCGCCTGTGACTACCCCGACACGGTGCTGAAGAAGATCTTCTCCAGCAAGTGGGCGGCGCAGTCCGCCGACACCGGTGTCGCGTTCGTCAAGAACTTCCAGTGGACGAACGAGGACCAGAACACCGTGGCCAAGTACATCGCCGTCGACAAGATGGACCCGGCCGATGCGGCCACGAAGTGGATCGACGCGAATCCGGACAAGGTCGCTGCCTGGTTGAAGTGAACCCCGTGGTCGGGGGTGCGCGCGGCTGCGCTGCGGTGTGCGGCGTGCGCCCCCGACCGTGTTGACGCCCCATGCCCGTCCCCGGATGATGGGCATTGACGTTGCTTATCACGCATCGTGTTGCGCATAACGCACCAAGAACGGAAGGACGCTCCATGGCCACCCTGCCCGGGTCCGCGAAGGTCGTCGTCATCGGCGCCGGCATCGTCGGCAACTCGCTCGCCTACCACCTGGCCCGCCTGGGGTGGACCGACATCGTCCAGCTCGACAAGGGGCCGCTGCCGAACCCGGGCGGCTCGACGGGCCACGCGAGCAACTTCATCTTCCCGGTCGACCACTCGCGCGAGTTCGCCGACATCACCATGGACTCGGTCAAGCAGTACCAAGAGATGGGTGTCTTCACCCAGTCCGGCGGTTTCGAGGTGGCCCGCACCGAGGAGCGGATGGAGGAGTTGCGCCGCCGGATGTCCTCGGCCAAGGCCTGGGGCATCCCCGCCGAGATCGTCACGCCGCAGTTCGTCGCCGAGAAGGTGCCGTTCCTCGACCCCGACGTCATCATCGGGGCGGCCTGGTTCCCCACCGTCGGTGTCGTGGACAGCCTGCGGGCCGGCACGATCATGCGCGAGCGGGCCCTGCAGATGGGCGCCCTGACCGTCGTGCCCAACGTCGAGGTCACCGGGATGCAGGTCGTCGAGGGCCACATCCGGGCCGTGGAGACCACCGCGGGCACGATCACCGCCGACACCGTCGTCGTGTGCTGCGGGGTGTGGAGCCCCAAGGTCGCCGCGCTGGCCGGGGCTCGGATCCCGCTGACCCCTGCAGTGCACCAGATGATCTCGGTCGGGCCGTGCGAGGTGCTAGCCGAGCAGCCCGGCGAGATCTCCTTTCCCATCGTGCGGGACATGGACACGTTCTGCTACGAGCGCCAGCACGGCTCGGACATGGAGGTCGGCTCCTATGCTCACCGGCCGATCCTGCACGACCCCGAGACGATCCCGTCGATCGAGCAGTCCAAGCTCTCGCCGACCGAGCTGCCCTTCACCAGCGACGACTTCGACCCGCAGCTCGAGCAGGCCCTCGAACTCATGCCGAGCCTGCTCGGCGACGAGAAGGCCGAGATCCGTTACGCCATCAACGGGCTGCTCTCCCTGACCCCCGACGGCTACCCGATCCTCGGCGAGACCCCCGAGGTCAAGGGCCTGTGGTCGGCCGCGGCGGTGTGGATCAAGGAGGGCCCCGGCACCGCCCGCGCGGTCGCCGAGTGGATGACCCACGGCAACCCCGAGATCGACCTCGGTCACTCCGACATCGCCCGGTTCTACGACCACCAGCGCACCCGCGCGCACGTCAAGGCGCGCACCGCCGAGGCGTTCAACAAGACCTACGGCATCGTCCACCCGGGCGAGCAGTGGGCCTCGTCCCGGCCGGCTCGGCTCTCGCCGATGCACGAGTCGCAAAGGGCGCTGGGGGCGGTGTTCTTCGAGACCGCCGGGTGGGAGCGGCCGCACTGGTACGAGAGCAACGCCGGCCTCGTCGAGACCTTCGGCGCGGCGTGTATGCCGCGAGAGCACGAGTGGGACGCCCGCTGGTGGAGCCCGATCATCAACGCCGAGCACCTGCAGATGCGCCAGACCTGCGGCGTGGTCGACCTGTCGGCCTTCGCCATCTTCGACATCCTCGGACCAGGTGCCCTCGCGACGGTCCAGAAGGTCATCGTGGCCCAGGCCGATGTCGCCGTCGGCCGGGTCGTCTACACCCCGGTGCTCGACAGCCGAGGCACCTTCCGCTCCGACCTGACCGTCATGCGGCTGGCACACGACCGGTTCCGGGTGGTCACCGGCGGTGCGCACGGCATGGCGGACAAGAAGTGGTTCGCCGATCGGCTCGAGGACGGGGCACAGCTCGTCGACCTCACGTCGGCATACACGACGGTGGGTCTGTGGGGTCCCAAGGCCCTGGAGACGCTGGCCGCCCTGACCCGCAACGACGTCTCGCCGGCCGCGCTGAAGTTCGGCACCTGTCGGGAGATCGAGATCGGCAACCTCTCGGTGCTGGCCAGCCGGATCTCGTATGTCGGTGAGTTCGGCTGGGAGCTCTACGTGCCCATCGAGTACGGCAAGGCGCTGTGGGACGTCGTGCTGGCCGAGGCCCAGAAGCACGGCGGCATACCGGTCGGGATCGGGGTCTACGGCACCACCGGACGGATCGAGAAGGGCTACCGCGCGTATGGCGCCGAACTCGACACCGAGCGGACCATCCGCGAGGTCGGGATGGAGCGGGCCACCTACAAGCCGCAGGACTTCATCGGCAAGGACGCCGTCGTCGCGATGGTCGACGCGGCGCCTGCTGCGGTGCTCTGCTCACTGACCGTCGAGGACCACACGTCGGCGAGCGGGGTCAAGCGCTACATGCTCGGCGGCGAGCCGATCGTTCGACGGGACGGCTCGATCCTCACCGACGGGCACGGCCGCCACCCCTACGTCACGACGGCCGGGTCGGCGCCGAGCCTGGGTAAGCACGTCCTCATGGCGTTCCTGCCTCCGGCCGAGGCTGTCGTCGGCACCGAGCTCGCCGTCTCCTACATGGAGGAGCTCTACCCGGTGCTCGTCGCCGCCCATGACGCGACGCCGCTATTCGACCCGGACAACCTGCGGATCAAGGGGCAGGCATGACGAACGTGCTCGTCGCCGTCAAGCGGGTGCCGGCGGCATCGACCGAGCCGGTCATCACCGCCGACGGCATGAGCATCGACGCGACGATGGTCGGCTCGATCCTCAGCCCGCACGAGGAGTGCGCCGTGGAGCTGGCCACCCAGGTCGCCGACGCGACTCAGGGCTCGTCGTGCGTGGTGACGGTTGGTCCCGCCGACGCCGTGGAGCAGTTGCGCGACGCGATGGCGGTCGGTGTCGGCTCGGCCATCCACGTGGAGGCTGATTCCGGCGCGCTGGGCCCGGCCGACGTGGCCCGCGAGCTGGCCGTAGTCGTCAAGGCGCAGGAGGCGGCCGGCACGCCATACGAGCTGATCCTGCTCGGCAACGACGCGGCGGACACCGGGGACTTCCAGGTGGGGATCCGGCTGGCCTACGCGTTGGGCCGTCCCGTGGTGGCGGGCGCCTCGACGGTGTCAGTGGCCGACGGCGTCGCGACGGTCGTGGCGGACGGGCCGGAGGGCACCGGGGTCTACGAGGTGGCGCTGCCTGCCGTGGTGACGGTGCTGGAAGGTGGGGTCACCCCGAGGTATCCCTCGCTCATCGGGCGGATGAAGGCCAAGAAGGCGCCGGTGGAGGCGGTGGCCCCGAGCGCGGCTGCAGGTGGTTCGGGCCGGGTGCGCCTGACGTTGCCGCCGCCGATCCCCAGCGAGGTGCAGATCCTCGGCCAGGGTGCGGCCGCGGCACCGGCCGTGGTGGCCGTGCTCAAGGAAATGGGTGTCGTGCGATGAGTGCGCTCGTCCTGGTGGAGGTCGACGGGGGAGAGGTCGGCGACGTCTCGCTCGAAGCGGTGACCGTGGCGCGCTCGCTGGGCGGAGACGTCGCCTGCGTCGTCGTCGGCGGGTTGCCTGCCGGTGCACTCGGCCAGCTCGCGGCGTATGGCGTGTCGGCGGTGCACCACGCGGTGCACCCGGCATTCGAGCGGTACGCCGCTGCGGCGCACGCGGCGGCCGTCGTCGCGGCGGTCTCGGCGTCGGGTGCCGCCGTCGTCGTGGCGCCGGGCACGCCGCGGGGCACCGAGGTGCTGGCGCATGTAGCAGCCCGGCTCGATGTGCCCATGGCGGCCAACGTCGTCGGGGTCAGCGGTGGCGAGCCGTTCACCGTGGTGCGACAGGTCATGGGCGGCTCGGTGCGCGAGGAGATGGTCCTGGCGGGCACACCGGTGCTCTTCGCGGTTGCCGGGCACGCGGTCGAGGCCGAGGTCGCGCCGGCGTGCGGTGCGGCGGTGGTTTCCGAGTTCGTGCCGGAGCTGACCGATGCGGACCTGCGCGCCCAGGTGGTGCGGGTGCAGGCGGCTGCGGACGGCGCCGACTCGGCGCGGCTGGCCAAGGCCCGGGTCGTCGTCGGGGCTGGTCGGGGCGCGGGTGGCCCCGACGGGTTCGGTCCGGCCATCGAGCTGGCCGGGCTGCTCGGCGGAGTGCTCGGGGTGTCGCGGGCGGTGACCGCGGCCGGGTGGCGGCCGCACGCGGAGCAGGTGGGCCAGACCGGCACGAAGATCTCACCGGAGCTCTACATCCCGTGCGGTATCAGCGGTGCGATCCAGCACTGGGCCGGCTGCTCGTCGGCCCAGACCATCCTCGCGGTGAACACCGACGACGAGGCCCCCATGGTGACGCGTGCGCGGTATGCCGTGATCGGTGACATGCACGAGGTCATCCCGGCGGTGATCGAGGCGCTGCGGTCCTGAGCCGCGGCGCCCCGAGGCCCGGACGACCCGAGGCCCGGACGACCCGAGCCCGGGACGATTCGAAGCCCGGACGACGCGAGCCCGGGACGACCCGAGCCGCGGCGCCCGAGCCGCGGCGCCCCGAGGCTCGGACGACCCGAGCCGGGACGATTCTCTGTCCGGTGGGGTTCGCTGGTAGCCTCTGCCGGGCACGCCCCCGTAGCTCAGGGGATAGAGCACCGCCCTCCGGAGGCGGGAGCGCAGGTTCGAATCCTGCCGGGGGCACCACACAGCCTGGCGCTCGCGCGACGCGCGGTATGCCGGGCTGTCGGCGTTTCCGCCAGTGGCTCCAGCGGCTCGACGGTCGAGACTCGGGATGTCGGGCGTGCCCGCGACTCTCTTCCCCAGGGATGGGTTCTCGGCATGAGGCGTCGCCGAGCGATGGGTATTGGGCGTTGTGAGGGGGCCACAGCGCCTGATCGCCATACCTCGCGGCGGCCGAGTGACTGATCTCCATCTCTGGGTGACGGATCGCCATGCCTCGGCGCGGCCGAGTGACGGATCTCCATCTCTGGGCTACGCCCCGCGATACCCGCGCCCATGAGGGCCGGCCTCGGACCGACTCAGACCGCCCCGGACCGTCTCACACCGTCTCAGCCCGCATCGCCGGCCTCGGCGATGGTGGCCGAGGTGGCCATCGGACTCTCTCAGCCCGCCGGGCCCGCTTCCCGAGGGATGGGTTTTCGGCATCAGGCGTCGCCGAGCGATGGGTATTGGGCGTTGTGAGGGGGCCACAGCGCCTGATCGCCATACCTCGCGGCGTGCGGGTGACGGATCGCCATACCTCGGCGTGGCCGAGTGACGGATCTCCATACCTCGGGCGGCCGAGCGACCGCAATCGGCGAGCAGCGCGCCTACCATGACCACATGGCCGCCCAGACCGAGATCGCCGTTGCGATCCTGGCGCGGGACGGGCTCGTCCTGCTGGCCCACCGTCATCCCCTGCGCCGGTGGTATCCCGACTGTTGGGACCTCGTCGGCGGTCATGTCGAGCCGGGCGAGTCGCCCCGCGACGCGGTCATCCGGGAGTGCCGTGAGGAGCTCGGCGTCCAGGTCTGCGAGCCGTCGCCGGTGCCGTTGACCTGCAGTGACCCCACCCTTGCGATGCACGCCTTTCTCGTCACCCGCTGGGACGGTGAGCCGGCCAATGCTGCGCCCGATGAGCACGACGACCTGCGCTGGTTCCCTCCTGGGGCCCTGGCCAGCCTGACGATGGCCGACCCGGCCGGTGTGCCGGGCATCCTGAGCGCCGTTCGGACCGCTACCGCTGTGCGCTGATCCCCCTCTGGGCAGCGCGTCAGCCGGCCGGGTGGCCGTCGCTGTCGTCGAGGTGCCCACCGGCGATGCCGTCGACCGGCCGTACCTGGTCGGTGCGGCCGGAGGTCTCTGCCGGCACGCTCAAGGGACGACTCGGCCATGGGTGCCGTAGCGTTCTCAGTCGTGAGCCTTTCCACCACCCTGCTCGACCCGGCCCGCAGGTCCGCCGCCGTCGACGCCCTCGTCTCCGTCGTCGACTCCGAGGTCAAAGGCAAGGGAGGTATCAGCGGCGCCGCCATCAAGACGGCCTACGCCGCAGCCAACAAGCTCGATGGCTCCCTCGTGCGGCGCGCCGTGAGCCGGATGCTGCCCGAGTTCCTCACCCAGCTCGACCCGTTCTGGGACGGACGTGGCGCCAACCCGTTCGGGACCCAACTGGCCGACGACGGCGATCGCGCCGCCGAAGCGCTGCTCACCGTCACCGACGAACGCGCCGCCAACCCCAAGCACGCCGCCGTGGCCAAGATCTACGGCATGGTCCGCGCCCGGGCCAAGGATCATGTCCGCGCTGCGCTGCCCCGCGTCGGCGAGGCCCTGGAGCGCGTCGCCGGGTGACCCCCGAAGCCCTGGCTTCCGCGCTGGCCCGAGCCGGGTCGCCGGGCAGCGGCATACCGGTGCTCCGGTATGCCGGACCAGTCCCACCGGCCGGGCTGCGCTGGATAGGGCACCGCCCCGGCCACGAACCGCTGACCCTGGTGCATCCCGTCATCATCGGCGAGGTCGTCGCTGCCGCCCAGCGCGCGGGCGCTGCTGCCGGCGCGCGCGTCGGTCGGCCCGCCACCGACCCCGTCCCCACCGATCCCGCTGCCACCGATCCCGTCCCCACCGATCCCGCTGCCACCGATCCCGTTGGCGGCGTCGCCGCAGCGGCCGACGAGCGCACCGCCAGCCTCGCGCGACTGCACGCCGAGCTGGGCCGGGAGTTGCGCCACGCCGCCGCCATCGGCCTCGGCGGGACTGCGCCCGGTGACGCCGCCCTGACGGCAGCCGACCTCGATGTCGCCGCGGCCTTGTTGGAGGCACCGGCCGCGTTCGCCCGCGGGGGGCGCCCCGCGCACCGCCATACCGTCGTCCTGGCCGACGCCCTGGACGCATGGCTGGCCACCGTGCGCGTCACGCCACGCAGTGTCGATGAGCCGGTCGGGCCACACCATGAAACGCGCTGCGCCCTGGCCGCGGCCGCCCGTAGGCTCCTCGCCGAGATGCTCGCAGCGAAGGGCGTGCCCGCCCCAGAACGGAGGTAGGCCATGCGCGCGCATGAGGCCGGCGCCTTGCACGCCGACGGCTATCGAGGCCCGGCCTGGTTGCAGACCCCCCGGGACGTCAACGCGCTGGTCCCGAGCCTGTGGGCCACCTCGGTGGGCCGCAGCGACGACGGCACGTTGACCGTCGGCGGCGTGCGCGTCACCGAGCTGGCAGAGCAGTTCGGCACCCCGGCCTACATCATCGACGAGGCCGACTTCCGGGCTCGGGCCGCCGACTTCAAGGACACGTACACCGAGCAGTTCGCCGAGCTGTGCGGCGGCGCCGACGTCTACTACGCCGGCAAGGCGTTCCTCTGCACCGAGGTCGCCCGGTGGGTGCGTGACGACGGGCTCCACCTCGACGTGTGCACCGGGGGAGAGCTCGCCGTCGCCATCCGGGCCGGTGTCCCCGGCGAGCGGGTCGCCTTCCACGGCAACAACAAGACCATCGCCGAGATCGAGACCGCCCTGGCGTATGGCGTGGGCCGTTTCGTCGTCGACTCCTTCGAGGAGATCGAGCGGCTCGCCGCTGCCGCCGCGGCTGCCGGGGTCAGCGCCCCGGTCATGCTCCGGGTCACCGTCGGGGTCGAGGCGCACACCCACGAGTTCATCGCCACCGCCCACGAGGACCAGAAGTTCGGCTTCTCGCTCGCCGGCGGCGCAGCCCACGAGGCGGCCCGTCGCGTCCTCGTCCACGCGCCGCACCTGCGCCTGACCGGCGTCCACAGCCATATCGGCAGCCAGATCTTCGACACCTCCGGTTTCGAGGTCAGTGCGCGGCGCATCGTGCGCCTGCACGCCGACATCGCCGACGAGCACGGTCTGGTCTGTCCTGAGCTCGGCCTCGGCGGCGGATTCGGCATCGCCTACACCACCCAGCACGACCCGCTGCCGCCGAAGAACCTTGCGGCTGAGATGGCCGGCATCGTCGAGCGCGAGTGCCTGGCCCGCGGTGTCGCCATACCGAAGATCTCCATCGAGCCGGGGCGCGCCATCGCCGGGCCGAGCACCTTCACCCTCTACGAGGTCGGCACGGTCAAGCAGGTCGATCTCGACGGCGGCGCGAGCCGGGCCTACATCGCCGTCGACGGCGGCATGAGCGACAACATCCGCCCCGCGCTGTATGACGCCGACTACTCCTGCACCGTGGCCAACCGGGCCTCGACTGCGCCGCCGGTGCTCTCCCGAGTCGTCGGCCGGCACTGCGAGAGCGGCGACATCGTCGTCAAGGACGAGTTCCTCCCGGGCGACGTCATCCCGGGCGACCTCATCGCCGTTCCGGGGACCGGCGCCTACTGCCGGGCGCTGTCCAGCCAGTACAACCACACCCCCCGTCCGCCGGTCGTCGCTGTCCGCGACGGAGCGGCCCGTCTCATCGTCCGGCGTGAGACGATGGAGGACCTGCTGGCCCTCGACGTATGACGTCCCCGCCGGTGGTCCCCAAGGCCCTGACAACGACAGGACATGCCCAGGTGAACGACGTGAGTGCCCCGCTGCGCGTGGCCGTCCTCGGCTGCGGTGTCGTCGGCTCCTCCGTGGTGCGGTTGCTCGCCGAGCACGCCGACGACCTCGCGGCACGGGTCGGTCGCCGGCTCGAGCTCGTCGGGGTCGCGGTGCGCCGCGCCGGGCGAGACCGCTCGTCCCTGGGCGTCGATGCCGAGCTGTTCACGACCGACGCCCTGGATCTGGTCACCAGGGCCGACCTCGTCGTGGAGGTCATCGGCGGCATCGAGCCGGCCCGCACCCTCATCCTGCGCGCGATGGAGCATGGCGCCTCGGTCGTCACGGCCAACAAGGCGCTGCTCGCCGAGGACGGTCCGACCCTCTACGCCGCAGCCGCCGAGCACGGCGTCGACCTCTACTACGAGGCCGCAGTGGCCGGTGCGATCCCGCTGCTGCGCCCATTGCGGGAGTCGTTGGCCGGCGACTCAGTGCGGCGCGTCCTCGGGATCGTCAACGGCACCACGAACTACGTGCTCGACAAGATGGACAGCACCGGCGCGGGCTTCAGCGAGGCCGTCGAGCAGGCCCAGGCGCTCGGGTACGCCGAGGCCGACCCCACCGCCGACGTCGAGGGTTTCGACGCTGCCGCGAAGGCCGCCATCCTCGCGTCACTGGCCTTCCATTCCCGTGTGTCCAGCCGGGATGTCTACCGCGAGGGGATCACCGAGGTGACGGCCTCGGACGTCCAATCGGCCAAGGACATGGACTGCGTCGTCAAGCTCCTGGCCATCTGCGAGCGCACCGGCCATGAGGGCGCCGACGGTGTCTCCGTCCGGGTGCACCCGGCGCTCATCCCGCGCTCGCACCCGCTGGCCGGCGTGCGTGAGGCGTTCAACGCGGTCTTCGTCGAGGCCGATGCCGCCGGCCAGTTGATGTTCTATGGACGCGGCGCCGGTGGCGACCCGACCGCCAGCGCGGTCCTTGGCGACGTTGTGGCGGTGGCGCGTCACCGGGTGGCCGGTGGGCGCGGGCCAGGGGAGTCGGCCTACGCCGACCTGCCGGTCCTGCCCATGGGCGACGCCGTGACCCGCTACCACGTCAGTCTCGACGTCGCCGACCGGCCCGGCGTCCTGGCCCAGGTGGCCTCGGCCTTCGCCGCCCACGACGTCTCGATCGAGACGGTCCGCCAGCAGTCGCGGCCAGGGGAGGACGGGGCGATGCTCGTCATCGTCACTCACCAGGCACCTGATGCCGCGCTGTCGGCGACGGTCGCTGCGCTGGCCGACCTCCCGGTCGTGCGCGAGGTGGCCTCAGTGCTTCGAGTGGAAGGGTTCTGACCGTGGCCCACCAGTGGCGCGGGGTCATCCGCGAGTATGCCGACCGGCTCCCGACGCTGCAGGGGGCACCGGTGGTCACCCTGCTGGAGGGTGGTACGCCGCTCATCCCCGCCAAGCACCTCAGCGAACTCGTCGGAGCGCAGGTCTTCCTCAAGTACGAGGGGCTCAACCCCACCGGTTCGTTCAAGGACCGGGGGATGACGACGGCGATCTCGGTGGCCGCCCGAGCCGGCGCCAAGGCCGTCATCTGTGCCTCGACCGGCAACACCTCGGCCTCCGCAGCGGCCTACGCGACCAAGGCGGGCATGGTCTGCGGCGTCCTGGTGCCGGACGGCAAGATCGCGATGGGCAAGCTGAGCCAGGCCATCGCCCACGGCGCGACGCTGCTGCAGGTCGAGGGCAACTTCGACGACTGTCTCACCCTGGCTCGCAAGCTCGCCGAGGCTTATCCGGTCGAGCTGGTCAACTCGGTCAACCCGGCCCGCATCGAGGGGCAGAAGACGGCTTCGTTCGAGATCGTCGACGCCCTCGGCGACGCCCCGGACATCCACTGCCTGCCGGTCGGCAACGCGGGCAACATCACGGCCTACTGGAAGGGCTACCGGGAATACCTCGACACCGCCGAGCAGCCCGGCCCGGCGACCCAGCTGCCGAAGCTCTTTGGCTTCCAGGCCGAGGGTGCCGCACCGATCGTGCGCGGTTTCCCCATCGATCACCCGGAGACCGTCGCCACGGCGATCCGGATCGGCAATCCGGCGTCGTGGCAGCAGGCCGTCGCTGCCCGCGACGAGTCCGACGGCCTGATCGACATGGTCTCCGACGAGCAGATCCTCGCCGCGCACCGTCTGCTGTCCAGCCGCGAAGGCGTCTTCGTCGAGCCGGGCTCGGCGGCCTCGGTCGCCGGTCTGCTCATGGTGGCGCACGCCGGCCTGGTGCCGCGCGGATCCCGGATCGTGTGCACCGTTACCGGCCACGGCCTCAAGGACCCGCAATGGGCCTTGCGCCGCGCCGACGGCAGCGATGTCGTGCCCACCCGGGTGCCCATCGACGCCTTCTCCGCGGCCGTCGCGCTCGGCATGGAGGGCTGAGCCCAGGTGCCCGACCACATGCCCCGCGGTGCGGTGCGCGTCCGCGTGCCGGCGAGCAGCGCCAACCTCGGACCCGGTTTCGACTCGATCGGGTTGGCCCTGGGCATCTGGGACGAGTACGAGGTGTCGATCACCACCGAGCCCGGTCTGGTCATCGACGTCACGGGTGAAGGCTTGCTGGAGATCCCGCGCGACGACCGCCACCTCGTCTTCCGGTCGATGGTGGCCGCCTGGAGCCAGATCGGTGTCGCCATACCGGTCGGCGTCCGGCTGGTGGCTCGCAACGCCGTTCCGCACGGCCGAGGGTTGGGATCCTCGGCCACGGCGATCGTCGCCGGGGTCGCGGCCGCCTGCGCCCTGGCCGATCGGTATGACGTCGACGTGGTCAACGACATCTCGGCCCGACTCGAAGGTCACCCGGACAACTCATCGGCCAGCGTGTATGGCGGTCTGACGCTGTCCTGGCTGGCCGACGCGCACGAGCCTTCGCCCGGGGTGACCCGCACCGTCTCGCTGCCGTTGCACCCCGATGTCGACGCCGTCGTGTTCGTCCCGGAGACCCGGCTGTCCACCGAGGTGGCCCGCAAGGCTTTGCCGGCGGACATTCCGCACCGCGATGCGGCGCAGAATTCCGGGCGCGCGGCGCTGCTCGTGGCCGCGGTGACGCAACGCCCCGATCTGCTCCTTCCGGCGACCCGGGACTGGCTCCATCAGGAGGCGCGCCGCAGCGCGTTCGCGGCGTCGATGGACCTCGTCGACGACCTGCGCCGCCGCGGGCATGCCGCGGTCATCTCCGGCGCCGGCCCGTGTGTGCTCGTCCTGACGCCTCGCGCGGCGATCGATCAGGTGACGGCCGACCCGGCGGTATGGCGTCGGCTGCTGCCCGGCATACCGGATCGAGGCGTCGAGGTGACCACCCTCGCGCGGTGACGAGTGGTGGGCGGGTGCGGTGGCGAGTTGTGGCGGTGAGTTGTGGCGCCGGTGCCGCGCAAGGGGTGTTACCCTTCCACCAGCACCACCGAGCGGCTGATTCCAGCCGCAGGCAGGCAGTTCGCCAGGTGCACACCCCACGCAGCTGGGTCTTCGTCGTCATGACATCCAACGTCCCTTGACCCGGTGCGTTCCTCGGCGGCCAACCGCCGTTCCACTTGACGAGGGGGAAGGATCCTTCGTGACTGACACGACCGAACGTGCTGCCTCCAGCACGTCGACCCGCCGTGCCGACGGCCTGGGCGCGCTCAACGTGGCCCAGCTCAAAGCCTTGGCCGGCAACCTGGGCATCACCGGGACGACCAAGATGCGCAAGGACGACCTGATCTCGGCCATCTCCAGCAAGCAGGGACCGTCGTCCTCGGGCGGCGCTGACGGTGAGCGCCGGCCACGCCGGGAGCGGGTGTCCCGAGCCTCCGGGGCTCCGGCTGAGGCGGCCGAGGCGGCGAGTTCTGCGACGGGCCAGGCCCGTGGCGCGGCTGGACGTGCCACCCAGGGCGTTGCCCGCGAGGACGCGAGCCGCCAGGACGCGAGCCGCGACGACGCGAGCCGCCAGGACGCCGGGCGCGCTGAGGGCCGCCCGGATGCCACCGGTGACGAGCGGCCCCGGACCAACCGCCGCAACGAGGGCACTCGAAGCGACGGCGCCCGCCAGGACGGCGCCCGCCAGGACGGCGCCCGGGACCAGCAGGACGCTCGCGAGCGACAGAACGACCGCTCCTCCGACCGCTCGACCGACCGCCAGGGCCAGGGCGGACAACAGTTCCAGGGCGGACCGCAGGGCCAGGGCCAGCAGAACCGGCAGAGTGCCTATGACGACGACCGCAGCGGTCGGCGCCGGAGCCGCCAGCGCAGCCGGGACCGCAAGCGCTCCCGCCAGCAGGGCGGCATGGGCGGCGAGCTCGCCGAGACCGACGTCCAGGTCGCTGCCGACGATGTGCTCGTCCCGGTCGCCGGCATTCTCGACATCCTCGACAACTACGGCTTCGTGCGGACCTCCGGCTACCTGCCCGGCGCCAACGACGTCTACGTCCCGCTCGGCATGGTCAAGCGACACGGCTTGCGCAAGGGTGACGCGGTCACCGGCGCGGTCAAGGCGCTGCGTGAGGGTGAGCAACCGCAGGCGAGCCACAACCGGCAGAAGTTCAACGCGCTGGTCCGCCTCGACACGGTCAACGGGCTCAACCCCGAACTGGCCAAGATGCGGCCGGAGTTCACCAAGCTGGTGCCGCTCTACCCGCAGGAGCGACTGCGTCTGGAGACTGCGCCGAACGTTCTCACGACCCGGATCATCGACCTCGTCGCCCCCATCGGGAAGGGTCAGCGTGGTCTGATCGTCTCCCCGCCGAAGGCTGGCAAGACGTTGATCCTTCAGGCCATCGCGAATGCGATCACCACCAACAACCCCGAAGCGCACCTCATGGTGGTCCTCGTCGACGAGCGGCCCGAAGAGGTCACCGACATGCAGCGCACCGTCAAGGGTGAGGTCATCGCCTCGACCTTCGACCGTCCGGCCGACGACCACACCACGGTCGCCGAGTTGGCCATCGAGCGGGCCAAGCGGCTCGTGGAGATGGGTCACGATGTCGTCGTTCTGCTCGACTCGATCACCCGCCTGGGTCGGGCGTACAACCTGGCCGCTCCGGCCTCCGGGCGCATCCTCTCCGGCGGGGTCGACTCCTCGGCGCTCTACCCGCCCAAGCGGTTCTTCGGTGCGGCCCGCAACATCGAAGACGGCGGCTCGCTGACGATCCTGGCCACGGCACTGGTCGAGACCGGCTCGAAGATGGACGAGGTGATCTTCGAGGAGTTCAAGGGCACCGGGAACATGGAGCTGCGGCTGTCGCGCCAGCTCGCCGACCGGCGCATCTTCCCAGCCGTCGACGTCAACCCATCGGGCACGCGGCGCGAGGAGATCCTCCTTGGGGCCGAGGAGTTGAAGATCATGTGGAAGCTGCGGCGGGTGCTCTCGGCCCTCGACCCGCAGCAGGGCATCGAACTGCTCCTCGACCGGCTCAAGAAGACCAAGTCGAACGTCGAGTTCCTCATGCAGGTGCAGAAGACCTCATCGATCAAGATCGACGAGGACGACGACTGACGCGAGGCGCTCGGTCGCTCACGGCGCAGCCCGGCATACCATCAGGTATGCCGGGCCGCGCCGTCGTGTGGTGATCCCACGCTGCCCGGATCGCAGGCTTCCCGCGGATTCCGCCACGTGGACACCTGGTGTTCAGCGATGACGGCCGAGACGCCGCATCTGCGCGGTCACTCCGTGCGCATTCCCAGGCGACGGGGCGCTGCGCGAGATGGCCCCCATGGCAGCGCTCACCGGTCCCTCACCGGGCACGGCGGCCACCAGGAGTGGCGGCCACCGCGGGCCGGGCGGAAGCTCCTGCCGCACGGCGGCGGCGGGCGGTGAGTTTGGGTCAGCGTCGGGCCCTGAGTTTGGGTCCACGTCGGCCCGTCGGGCATACTTGGTCGCTGGACCGGTTCACGGCACCGACGCGTACCTGAGTCTTCGTCACGAGCGAGGGCAGGCGGGGCGCCTGAGGGTTTGCATCATGGTGATGGGCCCGCCGACCCGGAAACCTCCAAGGAGAAGCTCGTGAAGAAGGACATTCACCCGGCCTATGCCGAGACCCAGGTCGTGTGCACCTGCGGCTCGACGTTCACCACGCGCAGCACCGCCAAGAACGGGATCATCCACGCGGACGTCTGTTCGCAGTGCCACCCGTTCTACACGGGCAAGCAGAAGATCCTCGACACCGGTGGGCGCGTGGCCCGCTTCGAGGCCCGCTACGGCAAGAAGGCCGCCAAGTAGCTTTCCGGAACGCCGGCTCCGCGACACTCGTCGCAGGGCCGGCGTTTGCCGTTCGTGCCCGTCTCGCCCGACCCCCGGAGGACCCGATGCTCACCGCCGCCCAACCGCTGGTCGACGAGCACGCGGCGCTGGAGATTCAGCTCGCGGACCCGCAGGTCCTCAGCGACCCGAAACAGCTCCGCAAGGTCAACACGAGGTATGCGGCGCTCGGCCCGATCGTCGCGGCGGTGACCGAGGTAAAGGCAGCGCGGGGCGACCTCGGGGCGGCCCGTGAGTTGGCGGCCGAGGACGACTCGTTCGATGACGAAGTCACCGTCCAGGAGGAGCGCCTCGAGATTGCCGAGGAGCGGCTGCGCCGTCTGCTCGTCCCGCGCGACCCGGACGACGACCGCGACGTGATCCTGGAGGTCAAGGCGGGGGAGGGCGGCGAGGAGTCGGCCCTGTTCGCCGGCGACCTGTTGCGGATGTACCTGCGGTATGCCGAGCGCCGGGGCTGGGGGGTCGAGGTGCTCGACGCGACGGACTCCGACCTCGGCGGGTACAAGGACGTCCGGATCGCGGTCAAGGCCAAGGGAGCCCCACAGCCCGGCGAGGCGCCCTGGGCCCGGCTGAAGTACGAAGGCGGCGTCCATCGGGTGCAACGGGTCCCCGTCACCGAGAGCCAGGGCCGGATCCACACCTCTGCAGCGGGCGTCCTGGTCATGCCCGAGGCCGACGACGTCGAAGAGGTCGACCTGGACCCGGCCGACCTGCGCATCGACGTCTACCGTTCCTCCGGCCCTGGCGGCCAGAGCGTCAACACGACGGACTCGGCGGTTCGGGTGACGCATCTGCCGACCGGGCTGGTGGTCTCCTGCCAGAACGAGAAGTCCCAGTTGCAGAACAAGGAGTCGGCGCTGCGGGTGCTGCGGGCTCGGTTGCGTCAGCTCGCCATCGACGCCGCCAACGCCGAGGCTTCGGCAGCGCGCCGATCGCAGGTGCGCACCGTCGACCGGTCGGAACGGATCCGCACCTACAACTTCCCCGAGAACCGGGTGACCGATCACCGCACCGGCTTCAAGGCCTACAACCTCGACGTCATCCTCGATGGCGACCTCGATCCGGTCGTCCAGTCCGCCGTCGACGCCGACGAGGCCGCGCGGATGGCGGCCGCGGGCGAGTCGGCATCGGCGCATGGGGCGACCCGGTGACCGATCGGGGGATGCCCCACGCGCACTCCGCAACGGGAGAGCCGCTCAGCGCGGCCCTGCGCCGGGCGAGCGCGCACCTCGCCGCGGCCGGGGTCGCCAGCCCCGACGCCGACGCGCTCACCTTGGCGGCCCACCTGCTGGCGGTGCCGCTGGGCGAGGCCCGCCGCCTGGCCGTGCTCGGCGCCCCGGCACCGGCTGGGTATGCCGTCCTGGTCCGCCGGAGGGCCGCTCGCGAACCCCTGCAGCACCTCACCGGCCGCGCCGGCTTCCGCGGGCTGGAGCTCGCGGTCGGTCCTGGCGTCTTCGTCCCCAGGCCCGAGACGGAACTGGCCGTCAGCCACGTCCTGACCGAGCTGGAGCGGATCCGGGCCGAGCGGCACCGAAGGCCGCTGGTCGTCGACCTCGGCGCCGGGAGCGGGGCGATCGCCTTGTCGGTGAAGGCTGAAGCGCCATACGCCGAGGTCGTCGCGGTGGAGGTCAGCACCGAAGCGATCGACTGGACGCGACGCAACCAGCGCGAGCTCGGTCTGGAGGTGCGCGTCGTTCTCGGCGACGCGCGCACGGCCCTGCCCGAACTCCAGGCCCGAGTCGACGTCGTCGTCACCAACCCGCCGTACATCCCC
>JBPOIZ010000050.1:0-11402 GCA_052034115.1 Actinomycetota bacterium | reverse complement strand
GGTGACCAAGGCGACGGCCGACAGGCGGGCTTAACGCCGCGGCAGGTCGCTACAGTCGGGCCATGCCGGTGGCACGTCTCATGCCGACCGACGACGGTCGGGACCTTATCGCGATGACCCGCGAGGTGTGCCAGAAGGAACTCGCACCTCGCGTCGATGCAGCCGAGGAGAACCGCGAATTGCCGCGGGATGCCTTCCGCATGCTCGGCGAGCTGGGTCTGCTCTCGCTGCCCTACCCCGAGGAGCTCGGTGGTGGAGGCCAGCCGTACGAGGTCTACCTCCAGGTCGTCGAGGAGATCGCCTCGGTGTGGATGAGCGTGGCCGTGGGGGTCAGCGTCCATGTCCTGTCCTGCTACCCCGTCGCAACCTTCGGCACACCGCAGCAGCACGAGGAGCTCCTCGCGCCCATGCTCAGCGGCGCGCACCTCGGCGCGTACGCCCTCTCCGAGCCGCAGGCGGGGTCGGACGTCTCAGCCATCTCGACGCTGGCCACGGGCTTCGACACCGCAGGGGCCGAGCTGGCCCCCGGCGCCGACGCGGCGGCAACGTCATACCAGCTCTCCGGGACCAAGGCCTGGATCTCCCACGCCGGGCACGCCGACCACTACACGACCTTCGCCCGCACCGGCGCCGAGGGGCCGAGAGGGCTGTCCTGTTTCATCGTGCCGGGCCACAGCCACGGTCTGACCTTCGGACCGCCGGAGAAGAAGATGGGCCTGCACTCCGACACCGTGTCGCAGGTCTACTTCGACCGGGTCGAGGTCGACGCGACCCGCCGGATCGGGGCCCCTGGGCAGGGAATGTCGATCGCCCTGGCCGCCCTGAGCGCAGGCCGGCTCGGCATCGCCGCCGCCTCGACCGGGCTCGCCCAGGCCGCCCTCGACCTCGCGGTCGGCTACGCGAAGGAGCGCGAACAGTTCGGCCGGCGCATCGCCGACTTCCAGGGCGTGTCCTTCCTCCTGGCCGACATGCAGGCAGCGGTCCTGTCGGGCCGAGCCATGTACCTGCACGCCGCCCGGCTGCGTGACGCGGGCCGCGACTTCTCCGCGGAGGCGGCTGCCGCCAAGCTCGTCTGCACCGACGCCGCGATGAAGGTGACCATGGATGCGGTCCAGGTGCTCGGCGGCTACGGCTACACCCAGGACTTCCCGGCCGAGCGCTACATGCGTGAGGCGAAGGTGACCCAGATCTTCGAGGGCACCAACCAGATCCAGCGGCTGGTCATCGGTCGATCGCTGCTCAAGGACTGACCGATCCCCGACCACCGCGAGCCACGACCACCGCGAGCCACGACCGCCACGACCACCACGAGCCCCGTCCACCCACGAGCCCCGTCCACCCACGAGCCAGCACCACCCACGAGCCAGCACCACCCACGCCGAGGCGGCGAGATCGGCCGCACGAAGGAGCCCACCATGCGCCTGACCGACGCCTCCGTCGCCATCGTCACCGGAGGTGCCTCTGGGCTCGGCGAGGCCACCACCCGAGGTCTGGTGGCCCGCGGCGCCACGGTCGTCGTCGTCGACCTGCCCACCTCGCGCGGTCCCGCGCTGGCCGAGGAACTGGCCGGATCGGTCGTCTTCGCCCCCGCCGACGTCCGCGACGAGGACCAGGTGGCCGCAGCGGTGGACACCGCCCGAAGCCTGGGTCAACTGCGGGTCGCGGTCACCTGCGCGGGTGTCGCCACGCCGGGCCGGGTGATCGGCCGCAAGGGCCCCCTGGCCCTGCAGACCTTCCGCACCGTCGTCGACATCAACCTGGTCGGTTCGTTCAATGTCCTGCGGCTCGCCGCGGCCGCCATGACTGACAACGAGCCGCTCGACGGGGACCGCGGTGTCGTCGTGATGACCGCCTCGATCGCCGCGTATGACGGCCAAGTCGGTCAGGCGGCCTACGCCGCCAGCAAAGGCGGCATCGTCGGCCTGACCCTCTCGGCCGCCCGGGACCTGGCCGACAAGGCGATCCGCGTCGTCACCATCGCCCCCGGGGTGTTCATGACGCCGATGATGGCCGGGCTGCCCGACGAGACGAAGACCAGCCTCGAGGCGCTGGTGCCCCACCCCGCCCGGCTGGGCAACCCGAGTGAGTACGCCGATCTCGTCGGGCACATCGTCGCGAACCCGCTGCTCAATGGCGAGGTGATCCGGCTCGACGGGGCGCTACGGATGCCGCCGCGCTGACCGCGAGCTGTTCGGCGTCCGCTGGGTCGGTCAATAGCCGGCGGTCACACCGAAGTCCATCGCCACCGCCGCGCCGGTCACCGCCTCAGCCGCCGGGCTGAGCAGGAACGCGACATACGCCGCCACCTCCGCCGGCTCGATGAACCGGGCCCGCTCCCCTTGGGGGTACAGCTCGAGCAGTCCGCGAAGGTAGCCCTCGGGGTCTGCTCCGCCATACCGGGTCGCCTGGACGTCCAGCATCGGGGAGCGGATGTCCGACGGGCACAACGCCGTGACGCGCACCCCGTCAGGGGCCAGCTCACGCGCCAGCGACTTGGCGAGCAGGGTGACCCCACCCTTGCTCGCGCAGTAGATGGCTGCGCCGGCGTTGCCCACGACCCCGGCGTCCGAGGACATCAGCACCACCGCCCCCCGCGACGCACGAAGCGCGGCCAGAGCTCGGCTCACCACGAAGAAGGTGCCTTTGAGGTTGACGTCGATGCAGCGATCCCAGTCCTGTTCGGTCATGGTCGCCGAGTCCCCCTCGACCCACACGCCGGCACAGCAGACCACCGCATCGAGGCGCCCGAATGCCGTCAACGCTTCCGCCACGACGCGCTCGCAGTCGCCGACCGAAGTCAGGTCGGCGGCGACGACCTGAGCGCCGCGCTCGGCCCATGGTGCCAACGTGTCCCGGTCGCGGTCGGTCAGCACCAACGAGGCTCCCAGCCCACCGAGCAGCGAAGCGACCGCGCCACCCACGCCACCGGCCGCACCGGTCACCAGGACCACCCGGCCGGCGAACAGGTCAGCGGCGAAGATCCCGGAGTCAGCCACGAGGCACCCGCTCCTCGGCCACCGCGTTGCCGCCGTCGACGACGATGACCTGCCCGGTGACGTAGGCCGCCCCCGGCGAGGCGAGCCAGGCGACGACCCCGGCCACCTCCTGCGGTGTGCCGCTGCGGCGCAGCGGGACGGCCAGCCCCTCCGCTTGCTCATGAGCAGTCTGCGAGCCGGTCGCGATCCAGCCCGGCGCCACCGCGTTGACGGTGATGCCATGCCGCCCCTCATCGACGGCGAGCGCTCTGGTCAGGCCGATGAGTCCGGCCTTGGCGGCGGCATACGCGACATCGCCGGGCATCGCCATGACGGCGCCGGTGACGCTGGAGACATGGACGATGCGACCCCAACCCGCCGCGCGCAGGTGCGGCAGCGCCGCCCGCGTCACGAAGAAGGCCGAGTCGAGGTTGCGGGCCAGGCTCTGGCGCCAGCGGTCCGGGCTGGTCGCTTCGGCGTCCCCGTCGAGGTAGTCACCGCTGCCGGTGGTGACCATGCCGGCATTGTTGACGACGATGTCGAGCCGGCCGTGAGCGCCGACTGCGGCGTCGATGAGCGCCTCGGCGGCAGCAGGATCGGTGAGGTCACCCACCACCCCGAGGGCGTGCCGCGCTCCGGCGCCGATCAGCTCCTGCGCACGAGACGCGATCCGGGCGGTGGTCGCACCGAGCACGACGGCCGCGCCGAGGCCGGCCAACTGCCGGGCCACGGCATACCCGATGCCCGTGGCGCTGCCGGCGCCGGTCACGACGGCCACGCGACCGCTCAGGTCGGTCGCCGCGCGCGCGGCGTCGGTCAGGGTTGTCATCCGGCCAGCCTGCCAGAGCAGAGAGGCTCGTCACAGGCCGACCTGCGATCGCACCGGCCGACGACGGTCAGCGCCGAGGTCACCAGTTCAGGCGCGGTATGCCGTCCACTGGGCCTGCATCCGAGCGCGCTGACCTGCGGTGAAGGTGTTCATGCACGAGTCGTCGGTGTAGTCCATGAAGTTCTTGATCGGATCGGTACCCCCGAGGCTCGTGCACGAGTCCCGACCCGTCGGGCAGCCGTAGGCGGCGCTCTTCTCGGCCGGGGTGTCGGTGACGTAGTCGTTCGTCGTCGTGCACCCGCCCTGGAAGGTGTGATATAGCCCGAGCCAGTGCCCGGCCTCGTGCACGAAGGTGTCGCCGAGGTGGTAGGGCGAATACGACCCACCGGGCAGCGTCCGGTAGTCGATGACGACTCCGTCGCTCTTGCCGATGATCGACGCCGGCATGGTCGCCCAGCCGAGATACCCATCGCCCGGCTTGATGGTGTAGAGGTTCACGGCCCGTTTGTCGCCCTTGCGCAGGGCCGCCTTCATGGCGCTTTCGGCACTCGACCCCATCCGCGCGGCGAACCATGTCGAGTTCGTCGTCGTGTCGGTGCCGGCGAGCGTGAAGGAGAAGCCGCTGCCGCGGTAGGACGAATTCATGACGGCGATCTGGTTGGCGACCTGTGTCGACGTCACCGAGCCCGCGGTCCCGCTCTTGATGATGTGCACGTAGACCTTGACGACCACGGGGCTGAAGGCGGTGGCACCGAGCGCACCCGTGACTCGACCGTCGGCCTCTAGGCGACGGCCCCGTGCCTTCAGGGTGCGGATCAGGTCGATCTCACGCGCTGCCGCTGCCCCGTCGCTCAGATCCATCCCGTCGATGCGAGTGCGATCACTGGGGCCGCGGGAGGAGGAGTGCGAGTCGGGGCGCTCCACGCAGGCCCGGTCCGCACCAGGGACGACGCCGGAGGATGCCGCGAGGTCGCCTTCTGCCGGGGCCGCCCCGGCGGCGACCGAGGCGCTGACGGCGAGCACGGCCGCCGCCACTGCCAAGGGGGACCGAGCCGAACGGAGAACCGAACGAGGAACCGGCACTTAACAGCCTCTCGCCGCAGTGGGGGACGGCACTGACAAGAGCAACCGTAAGCGAGGAAGGCCCACGAGGCTATTTCGGGATCGGCAGCACGCAATCGACCCGGCCATCTCATACCTGGCCGGGTCACCTCTTGTGTAGCCGACCAACTCCCGCACTTCGGTGAGCGACACGCAGGTATGGCGATCCCCACCCGGGCCCAGTGGCCCAGGTGGTCGGCGCCCGCACCGACATACGCTCATCGGGTCATGGACCGATACGAGACCACACTTGATGCCCCGGGCCTGGATCGGCCGCTCTCAGTCATCCGCTACGGCCATTGGGGCCGACCCGTCGTCGTGTTCCCCACCAGCGGCGGCCGAGCCCACGACTACGCCGACCGGGGAATGCTCGACGCCCTCGGCTGGTTGGTCGATGCCGGTCGGGTCAAGCTCTACTGCGTCGACTCCTTCGACCACCGCTCGTGGAGCAACAAGGCCGTCGACCACGAGAGCCGGGCTCAGCAGCACGACGTCTACGAGGCGTGGATCAGCCAGCGCGTCGTCCCGTTCGTCCGCGACGACTCGCCGGGCGGCGCCGATCTGCTGGCGACCGGCTGCAGCCTGGGCGGGTTCCATGCCCTGCACTTCGCGTTGCGCCGCGCCGACCTGTTCCCCACCGCCATCTGCGTCTCCGGCGCCTACGACCCCACGCTGTGGAACACGTGGGGTCATGCCGGGTTCGCCGCCTACGTCCACAACCCGATGGCCTACGTGCCGGATCTGCACGGGCCACACCTGGACTGGCTGCGCAGTCGGCTCCATCTCGTGCTCACCGTCGGCCGCGGCCCGTTCGAGCAGGAGACGACCTGCCTGCCGACGACCCGGGAGATCGCCGGCCGCCTCCAGGCCAAGGGCATCTGGTGCGAGCTCGACGAGTGGGGCGACGACGCAAGCCACGACTGGCCGTGGTGGCAGCGTCAAACCGCCCACCACCTGCAGCGGTTCTGCTGAGCCGAGCCCACTGCTGCGCCAACCGGCGCCGAAGGGGCTGCCGTCATACCGGCGGACGCGCTAGCGTCACGTACCGTCCGTTCCGCCACCGATAGCGCACCCAGCGGAGGTCCTCATGCCCAAGGCCCCGAAACGTTCGACGAGCCACCTCATCGGCCTGCTCCTCGGGGCCGAGGAAGACTGGCCGCGCGCGTTCGAGACCATCCTCGGGATGGTCGACCCGATCCGGGTCAAGGGCACCGAGCACACCGTGACGGCCGAGCGGCTGACCATCGAGCCGTTCCACCTCGGTGACCCGGTGCGGCCCGGGCTGGTCATCGACCGGCTGGCCTACTGGTACTACCACCCACGGGAGTGGCTCAAGAAGGCCGCGCTGACGCACGACACCTACCTGCTCAACTCCCCCTTCACCTTCCAGTCGATGGAGAAGCACAGCGCCTACTGCGCGATGCTGCGGCTGGGCCTGCACATTCCCGAGACGATCCTGGTGCCCTACAAGAACCCGGTCGACAACGACCGATGGGCCTACACCTCAGCGAAGTACAACCGGTCCTTCGACCTCGACGCACTGGCCGACCAACTCGGCTACCCGCTCTACATGAAGCCCTTCGACGGCGGCGGCTGGCGCGGGGTCTCCCGCGTCGACGACTCGACCGCCCTGCACCGCGCGTATGACGAGTCGGGGCAGATGCTCATGCACCTGCAGTCGACGATCGACTACGACTCGTTCGCGCGGGCCCTGTCGATCGGGGCCGAGACCATGGTCATGGATTTCCGGCCCGAGAAACCGATGCATTCCCGCTACCACGTGAGCCACGACTTCCTCTCACCCAAGGCCGGCGAGCAAGCCCGGGCGATCTCCCGGATCGTCAACGCCTTCTTCAAGTGGGAGTTCAACTCCGCCGAGATGCTCGTCAAGGGCGACGACGTCTACCCCATCGACTACGCCAATGCCTGCCCGGACGTGGCCCTGACCTCGCTGCACTACTACTTCCCGTGGGCCATCACCGCGCTGGTCAAGTGGTCGGTGTTCGCCCTGGTCACCGGCCGCCCTGGTCACGTCGACCTGCAGACCTCGACCTACTTCGCCATCGCCGATGACCCGGATCGCTCCTATGACGACAAGCTCGCCGGCTACCTCGCGCTCGCCGACCGCTACTTCGACGCCGACCGGTATGGCGACTTCGTGGCGCGGCACCTGAGCACCCTCGACGAGCGAGTGCTCGACTGGGTGTGCGGCCCCGACTTCGACGACCTGCTGGTCAACGTGGTCCGGGCCACCTATCCCGCGCACGAGCAGGACCAGTTCATCGCCCACTTCCGCGGTCTGACCGGGATCTGGGCGCGCGACCACAACCGGTCGGCCTACTCGCCCGCCTGACTCACGCCCAGAGGACATACCGCAGGTAGAGATAGGGCGAGGACAGCGCGATCGTCACTGCGGTGACGACCACGCCGTACTTCGTGAAGGTCCAGAACGAGATCGGGTGCCCGTTGCGCTTGGCGATGCCGGTGACCACGACGTTGGCCGAGGCCCCGATCGCCGTTGCGTTGCCGCCGAGATCGGCGCCGAGCGCGAGCGCCCACCACAGCGACTCCGGGCCGGGCGCGATGCCCTCGGCTGGGCCGACGAGGTCCAGCACGAGCGGTGACATCGTGGCGACATACGGAATGTTGTCGACGATGCCCGACAACACGGCCGAGCCACCGAGAACGACCTGCGCGCCGGCTGCGTAGTTGTCCTGTAGCGCCGTGGTCACCGCAGCGGCGAGCTCGCCGATGACCCCCTGATGGACAAGGGTGCCGACCATGACGAAGAGGCCGGCGAAGAAGAGCAAGGTCTCCCACTCAACGTCTTCGAGGTAGACCGACGACGGCAACCGCGAGGACAAGATCGCCGCGCCGGCCCCCAGCAACGCGATGAGGGATGGTTCGAGATGCGTCAAGGAGTGGGTGACGAAGCCGATCAGGACCAGGGCCAAGATGACCCCCATCCGGCGAAGGAGCTGCGGGTCGGTGATCGCCTCGCCACGCCGAAGTCGCATGACCTCCTCGGCACGATCGGCGTCATACGTCATCGAACGACCCCAGAACAGCCAGCACAACAGGATGAAGACGGGCAGGAGGACGACCACGACAAGCGGCGCGATATGGACGAGGAAGTCGTCGAAGCTCAGCCCGGCACGGCTGGCTATGATGATGTTCGGCGGGTCCCCGATGAGCGTGGCCGCACCCCCGATGTTGCTGGCCATCACCTCGGCGAGGAGGAAGGGCACGGGGGCGACGCCGAGGCGATCACAAAGCAATAGGGTGACCGGCGCGACGAGCAGCACCGTGGTGACGTTGTCAAGGAGTGCCGAAGCGACCGCGGTGATGACGACGAGCATGACCATCATCCGGAACGGTCGGGCTTTGGCGCGCTGCGCCGCCCAGATGGCGAGGAACTCGAAGACCCCTGTCGTCTTGAGCACGCCGACGAGAATCATCATCCCGAAGAGCAGGAAGACGACGTTCCAGTCCACCCCTGTCCGCTCGGAGAAGAACATCTGGTGGCCGCGGGTGGCCCCGATGGCGACCATGGCCGCTGCGCCGGTGAGGGCGACGATCGCCCGGTTGAATCGCTCGGTGGCGATCAGGACGTAGGCGGCCACGAAGACCACGATGGCGGCGATCCCGGTCCCGCTCACGAGGTCGGCCCGCTCTGCTCGGCAGATCCCTCTCTCAGTGGCCAAGGCTCGCCCCGCTGGGCCACATCTCGATCGAGTCGGCGTCGGATGAGGGGCGAGTCCTGCCCGGCCGCCACCGCGATGGCCGCCAGGACCCGAGACATGGTGATCGCCCCGACATACTGCCCGGATGCGGTCCGGCACACGATCAGGGGCTGTCGGCCCTGGGCCATGACCGAGGCGACCTCGATCAGGGTGTCGTCGGGGCGGACCGAGCGGGGCTCATAGGGCGTCAGTGTCTCGGCCTCGAGGAGCGAGCCGATGGTCGAGTCGTTGAGCCGGGCACAGAGCCGGTCCGCGGCCTGCTCGTCGAAGGTGTGCGACAGCTTGGGGTCCTCGACGACGTACCTCGGCAGGGCCATCCGCAGGATCTGGCTGCCCGGGATGACCGCGATGGGGTCCGCATCGGCGTCGACGACGACGAGCCCGGAGAGGCGATACTCGGCGACGATGCGCGCGGCCTGCGCGCCCGTCGTCGTCCGGGAGACGGTGGGGACGGCTTCGGCGAGGTCGGCGGCTCTCATGGGTGACTCCTGGGGTCGAGGTGTCGCGGGCACGCGAACCCGCGACGCCGACCAGACTTCCCGGCTCGCCAGTGTCTCCAGCCTACTCGGGTATGGCGGTGCGCCGGACGTCGGCCCTGCTCAGAACGGTCGCGGCAGACCGGGCCCTGCTCAGAGCGGTCGCGGCGGCGCCACCCGGAACCGGTCGAGGAGCTCCGGGATCGGCTCGCGGCTGATTCCCGGGGTGCCAGGCACGGCGACCTGCCCGTCCGTCATGACGATCGGCTCGGTGATGTCGGTGGCGTAGAACCGGTCCGACCCCGATACGTCGCCGGGCAGGACGAATCCCGGCATACCGGCCAAGGCCGCATTGGCCGCGCGTCCGACACCCGTCTCGAGCATCCCGCCGCACCACACGGCGACCCCGTGGGCGCGGGCCAGGTCGTGGATCCGGCGGGCTTCGAGGTAGCCGCCGACCCGACCGGGCTTGATGTTGATCACCGAGCACGCGCCCAAGGTGATGGCGTCCGCGGCCGCCGCAGCCGAGACCACCGATTCGTCCAGGCAGATCGGTGTCGTCACGGCGGCGGCGAGTTCGGCGTGCTGGCGCAGGTCCTCTTCGGCAAGGGGCTGTTCGATAAGCAGCAGGCCGAACTCGTCGAGCCGGCGCAGCGCGCCGACGTCGGCGAGGGTGTAGGCGGCGTTCGCGTCGACCTGCAACGGCACGTCATCACCGAAGGCGGCGCGCACCGCGTGCACGGGCTGGACGTCCCAGCCGGGACGGATCTTCAGCTTGATCCGCGCGTATCCCGCGTCGAGATAGCCACCCACCGCCCGCACGGTGGCCTCGGCATCGTCGTGGATGCCGACCGAGACGCCCGAGGGGATGTGGGTGCGGGTGACCCCGAGGTATGCCGCGAACGACTCACCGCGCGCCCGCAGGTGCGCATCGAGCACTGCCATCTCCACGGCGGCCTTGGCCATCCGGTGGCCGGTGATGTGCCGCATCGCCTCCGCGGCGGCCTCCGGCGCGAGGTCGTCGACGGCCCGCAGCGCCGGCACCAGCCAGCGGCCCATGACCTCGACGGCGGAGTCGACATACTCGCTCGAGTACAGCGGCTCGGTGCTGGCCACGCACTCCCCCCAGCCGGTGACTTCGGCGCCGTCGACGTCGGCGCGGACCTCGAGGATGGCGACATCTCGGACCGTCTCCGTGCCGAACGAGGTCGTGAACGGGCTGACCAGCGGCAGCTCGAGCCGGTGCACCGTCATACCGAGCAGTCTCATGAGGTCCTCCCGAAGACGTAGTGAGCGGCGGGGCCGTCGAACCCGATGACCGACCATCCGGTGTCGAGCAGCTCGGTGAAGGCGGCCCGCACGGCGAGCCGCCAGCGGCTGTGCGCGTCGGGATCGGCCCGGGTCAAGGCCTCGGCGTCGGCGGGTATGGCGACTCGGCACGTGCTGTGGCCCGCCGATGGGAGCCGCACGGTCGACGGGCCGCCGTCCGGCTCGGACGCGAGGACGAACGGGGCGTCCGGCAGGTCGGCCGGAGCCCGGCCACCGACGGCTGCGGTGATGTCCCAGGCGCACACGATCCGGTCGCTTTGTTGGCCGGCGTTGAGGCCGTCGCGCATCGTGCCGTACTGGTTGACCCGGTAGGACGCGATCCGGACCCCGAGTCGGGCGATGTTGAAGTGCGCGTTGCGGGCCACGAGCGGGTCGAAGGTCCAGGTCACCAACTCGACACCACGTTCGAGGCACCAGCGCCGCTGATCCAGCTTGAGTGCGTACCCGACCCCCTTGGAGGCCAGCCCGGGACGGACCCCCGCGATGTGCGAGTGCAGGACCTGACCCGGCCGGCGGCCCTGCTCGGCGGCGAACCACCCGAGAGCCGCGCCGATCATGTCCGCGCGGCCCGCTGTGCGGTTCAGGGCCTCGCTGGCCGCGGCCTGGGCACCGTGACCCGACGGGTGGGGCCGTCCGGAGTAGGCCGCAGCCACGTAGTTGCCCGAGTGTGCCAGGGCCACCATGGTGTTGGCGTCGACGATGCAACCGTCCGGCGGCACGTGCCAGACCTCGCAGATGAGGGCGGCGGCCTCCTCGGTCTCCTCCGGGCTGCCGATGCTGCGGACCTGCACCCCGGCCCGATCCGCAGCGGCCGCCGCAGCGGCGCCCGCTGATCGGACCAGCTCCGAAGTGACCTCAGCGTCCACGACGCCACTCTAGTGCGGCCCCCAACGGGCAGAATCGTCGGCGTGAACCCCCTCGACGAGCCGCGCCGGACCGAGTACATCGG
>JBPOIZ010000040.1:0-6298 GCA_052034115.1 Actinomycetota bacterium | reverse complement strand
GTTGCCTCCACGTGGGCTTTCTCCTCCCCGACGGTGGTGGCGGCCGCGCCTTTGACCCCCCCCCGCGGCTCGCGCTCGCCGTGCAGTGACCGCTCGCCCATCGCGGCGGCGGCGTAGACCATGAGCCGGGCCGTCTCGACCTTCATCGCCATGTCGGCCAGCATGAACTGGATGGCCTGGAAGTCGGCGATCCGCTTGCCGAACTGCATCCGCTCCTTGGCGTAGGCAATGGAGGCGTCGAGCGCGCCCTGGGCGATGCCGAGGGCCTGCGCGCCGATGGTCGGGCGAGTGTGATCGAGGGTGGCCAGCGCGGTCTTGAACCCGGTGCCCTCGGCGCCGATGATCCGGTCGCCCGGGATGCGACAGTCCTCGAAGTGCAGCTCGGTGGTCGACGAGCCGCGGATGCCCAGCTTCTTCTCGTGCGAGCCGACGACAAATCCCGGGTCGTCCTTGTGGACCATGAACGCACTGATCCCGCGCGGGCCCTGGGTGGCGTCGGTGACCGCCATGACGGTGTACCACGTCGACTCGCCGCCGTTGGTGATCCAGCACTTGCTGCCGCTGAGCACCCAGTCCTCGCCGTTGCGCCGCGCGGTCGTGGTCATGGCCCCTGCGTCGGAGCCGGCCTCCCGCTCGGACAGCGCGTAGGACGCCATCGCCTCGCCGCTGGCGATCGCCGGGAGCACCTGGGCCTTGAGCTCGTCGGAGCCGGCGAGGATCAGGCCCGTGGTGCCGAGCTTGTTGACGGCCGGGATGAGCGAGGAGGAGGCGCAGACCCGGGCCACTTCCTCGATGACGATGCAGACCGACACGGGGTCGGCACCTGCTCCGCCATACTCCTCCGGCACGTGGATCGCCGAGAA
Source organism: Actinomycetota bacterium (assembly GCA_052034115.1). Lineage (GTDB taxonomy): Bacteria > Actinomycetota > Actinomycetes > Actinomycetales > Dermatophilaceae > Lutibacillus. The sequence continues at coordinate 5,435 of JBPOIZ010000040.1, read as the reverse complement.
CCCGCCCTCGTTGAGGGCCTCGAGCGCCTCGATGGGGAACCGCTCGTTCTCGTCCACGTCGGCGGCATGCGGGGCGATCTTGTCCTCGCAGATCTGCCGGATGACCTCGCGGGTCATGCGCTGCTCGTCGGTCAGGGCGAAGAGCGGGGATTCGGACATCGGGGTCCTCCAGGGAGCGGGCACGGCAGCGTGCCGGGTGGCGCGGTCGACATACCCAACGTACTCGGGGGACTGCCGCGGCACCCCGCTCGGGAGGTGGTAGGCCGATCACATCTGCAGTTCGACGTGGGCCCACCGTTAGGCTCGGATCCGACACCGGGACCAGGGAAGGGCGCGAAGGTATGGCGGACAGCTCGTTCGACGTCGTGAGCAAGGTCGACCGTCAGGAGGTCGCCAACGCGTTGACCCAGGCCCAGAAGGAGATCGCTCAGCGGTACGACTTCAAGGGGGTGGGCGCCTCCATTGAGTTCTCCGGCGACGACATCGTCATGAAGGCAAGTTCTGAGGAGCGGTGCCGTGCCGTGCTCGATGTCTTTCAGACCAAGCTGGTCAAGCGGAACGTCTCGCTGAAGGCCTTGTCGCTCAGCGGCGACGGGGTGCCGCGGGCGTCGGGAAAGGAATACCGCCTCGACGCCTCGCTGCAGCAGGGCATCAGCCAGGACAACGCCAAGAAGGTCGCCAAGCTGATCCGCGACGAGGGGCCGAAGTCGGTCAAGTCGCAGATCATGGGTGACGAGTTGCGCGTGACAAGCAAGTCCCGCGACGACCTGCAGGCGGTGCAGCGGCTGCTGCGCGAGGCCGAGTTCGACTTCGCGGTGCAGTTCACGAACTACCGCTGAGTCGGGCCGCCCTCGGCCACCGTTTCGGTTCGGCCACGCCCTCCGGGTCGCCACGCCCCCTGGCCGCGACGCCCTCCGGGTCGCCACGCCCTCCGGATCGCCACGCGCCCTGGCGCCGGGCCTCCCGAGCCGCCGCGCCTCAGGGCAGCCCAACAGTTGAGTGGGGAGTTTCTCTCGTCCCAGCAACGGAAACTCCCCACTCAACTGGCGAGGACAGCAGAAACTCCCCCCCGAAACATGCGCGAGGTGGCGAGGCGGGCAAGGGGGAGCGTTACCGGGATGAGCTCGAGACGGAGAGGGTCGTAGCGGCCAGGGCCCGACGGCGGGTCGACTACCAGCCGATGGCGGCGCTGTGGCCACCACGGCGGCCCACGCTGCACGCCGGCCCGCAGGCGCGGGGCAGACCAGCCCATCCGCGCCGGGTCAGCGCCTCGGCCACGTCGGCTGCAACGGCACAGGGCTTACGCAGGACGTCCAGCCCGGCGAAGCGCAGGACGACATACCCCTCCAGGACGGCCGCATTGTCGCGGCGACGGTCTGCAAGGAAGGCGACACCGCCGTGGGCGAGGCGGCCATCGAGCTCCACCAGAACGCGGTGCTCGCGATAGCCCACGTCATGGCGGGCCAGGCGCCGCGCCAGCTGTCGAACACCAGGTGGGAGCCGATGGCGACGTTCAACGTCGCGCGCGTAGCGGACCTCGACCACACTCTCGGCACCGCCGGCCGCCAGCGTCAGGGCCTCGCGCAACAGATGCCGATGGCGATGCCGCCCGAAGTTGTTGAGCTCAGCCAACATCTCGGCCGGATCGATCCAGCCTCCCTGAACGGCACTGGCCAGGGCACCGACGACGTCGTCTGCGCGGGCTCGGCGGGCCAAGTACAACAAGGTCGCTGACGGAGTCGTCCGGGGAGGCCACCTGGTGGCGTCCACGAGGTGCCGATCGGAGCGGAAGATCGTGACGCCGACGGGCCGGGTCACCCGAACCCCCCGCGGGACGAGAAGCGTGATAGGCGGGCCATCGGGGTGCGCAGTTCCCTCGGCAGTCAGCCGGCCCAGGTTGAGCCCAGCCGCGTATGCCGCACTGAGCCCGCACAAGGCCACCGTCAGGTCGCCCGCACCCGCGCTGCCCGCCGCGAGCGCGCACCCAGCGCGTGTCAGCCACGGCAGCGGCCCGTTGTGCGTGACGAAGACGCCGCGGTGCACCCGTTGCCAACGACCGGACGTGACCGCCCAGCCCACTTCGGCCGGGGTCATTCCACGCTCGACCGCCTCGCGCAGAGTCAGGACCCCCAGCTGATGGGGTATCTCGGCACAGGTCACTCGCCGTCCGGCGCGAACATCCACAGCCGTCGGCAGCTCGGACCAGGGCGGCGCGGTCGCCATACCGGCACGATGCACCCGGCCGACGAGCAAGGCCAGGTCGGCGCGACTGCCTGTGAGCCTGGCCGCGTCTGGCCGGACCCTGTGGACAGCGCCGGCCCCGGACAGTGCCCCGCCCTCTGCTGGAGCCCTCGGACGCCCCCGACACCCCAGTTGAGTGGGGAGTTTCTTGCGCGGGGACAGAGGAAACTCCCCACTCAACGGGTCGGTACGTCGGAAACTCCCCACTCATCGGGTCGGTACGTCGGAAACTCCCCACTCAACGGGTCGGTCCGTCGGAAACTCCCCACTCAACGGGTCGACGCGTCAGCCGCCGCGGGCGCAACAGGTCGACGCGCTAGCCGAACCGGCGGCGCGAGGCCAGTGCCTCCTGGAGCTTCCAGTCGGCGTCGAGCATCGAGCGCCGCACGGCCGCCGAGAGGTCCGGACGCGCCAACGCAGCCCGGCTCAGCTCGTCGGTGCGCTCCTCGACCACCATCGGGAAGGCCAACTGGGCCACCCGGGCCAGCGCGTCTTCGCCGACCCACTCCCGCATGGCCGGGACGTCGGTGAAGTAGCGCTCGACATACGGGCGCACGACGTCGGCGTCCTCGAACTGCCAAAAACCCTGCGCCAGATGGTTGAGCTCGTAGTTCGAGTGGCCGCCGCCACGACCGGTCAGCTCAGCCCACGCCCACGCCTTGGACTCCGCATCCGGCATCGACGCCCGGCACTCCAGCGCGTTGAGCCGCCCTTGGATCGTCGCGTCGTCGTGGGCCGCCGCGTCGAGCTCGACCGGCGACAGCAGGCCGCGCGCCGAGAGGTTCCGCAGGACGATCCAGCGGAAGTCGCTGTCGCCGCCCAGACCTTGGGGCAGACCGAGCCCGCCCGCCCACTCCCGAAGCAGGAGTTGGTCGCTCGTGACTGCGGCCACCACCCGGGCAGCGGCGACGGATTGGGGTGACCCCGGCTCCGCTCGGCCCAACAGCTGCTTGGCCGCCTCGCTGACTCGGTGTCGCTGCGGCTCACGCTGTTCCGGCGCGAAGAAGTCCGGCAGGTATCGGGCGGCGAGCAGGGCGGCCACCCGCTGCAGGATGGCCGGGTCGTCCTCCAACGGCCACGCCGCACAGAACAGGTCGACGAGCGCGGCCGGCGAGAGCCGCGCCTGCGCGACCGCATCGATGGCCGCAACCCAGACCGTCGCCCGGAACTTCCCGTCCGGAAGGTGCGACAGCAGACCCGGCAACCCCGCCCACCTGGCCGCCGGCAGGTCGACCACGGCCCAGGTCAGGTCAGCTGCATTCGGTATGACGACCAGCGCCGCCTCACCGGGACCCTGCGCTCCGACGGCGACCGGACTCGGCAGCGGCACGACGGTCTCGTCCCCCGTCGTCGTCACATCGACCCGGAACACCTCCCGCCCGGCGACATACCCCGCGACGTCGAGGCGGTGCCGCCGGTCGGCCGTCGTCGACACCGACGGCGGCACCGAGCCGGCGAGCGGACGGGCTCGCGTCACCGTCACCCCGTGCTCCCCCACGTGGGCCGAGATGGTGTCGCGACCGGCGGTGAGCAGCCAAGCGTCCACCCATGCGGTGAGGTCCTCGCCGCTGGCGCGCGCGATCGAGCCGACGAAGTCCGCTAGCGTGGCGTTGCCGTAGGAGTGTCGGGCCAGGTGATCGCGGACGCCGGCGACGAACGCGTCGTCGCCGACATAGGCGATGAGCTGGCGCAGCAGCGAGGACCCTTTCGCGTAGGAGATCCCGTCGAAGTCCTGCAGCGCGCTGTCGGCGTCGAGGGCCGGCGAGCCGGCGACCGGGTGGGTCGAGGGAGCCCGCTCAGCGGCATACCCCCACGGCTTTCGGACCATCGTCGCGCCCACCCACGCACCGGGGTGAACCCCGGTCTCGGCCAGGACGCGATAGGAGAGGTATTCGGCGAACGACTCGTTGAGCCACAAGTCGTCCCACCACTGCATCGTCACCAGGTCGCCGAACCACATGTGCGCCATCTCGTGGCAGATCGTGCTGTCCCGCCCCAGGATCTCGTCGGGGGTCGCGGCCCCGCGGAAGAGCAGCTCGTCGCGGATCGTCACGCAGCCGGGGTTCTCCATCGCCAGCGCGTTGAACTCGGGGACGAAGACGTGGTTGTAGCCGCCGAACGGGTATCGGATGCCGAACAAGCGGTGATACGCGTCGACGAAGATGCCGGTCAGCCGCATGATCCGAGGGGCGTCCCGCTCCAGCACGTCACGAAGCGACGCACGGGCGAAGAGTCCGAGCGGGATGCCGTCGTGCTCGCTACGCACACTGGCATACGGTCCGGCGCAGATGGTGACGAAGTAGGTCGCCAGCGGCAGGGTCGTCGTCAGGTCGAACCGCCGGCTGCCCTCGAGCGGCTCGGTGGTCGAACCGTTGCCGACCACCGTCCACCCCTGGGGCGCGACCACCGAGATGGTCCACGGGGCCTTCAGATCCGGCTGGTCGAAGCAGGCCACCACACTCGGCGCCGCGTCGAGGAAGAAGTGGCCGTAGACGTAGGCCTGCCCATCGGCGGGGTCGAACGCCCGGTGCAGCCCTTGGCCGTCGCGCCGATAGGGCATATCCGCCTCGACCACCAGGACGTTGTCCACCGCGAGACCGTCGAGCGGCAACCGGCCGTCGACCAGTGCCGAGACATCCACCGCCATCCCGTTGAGCCGCACCGCGTGCACCGCGGTTGCCTTCAGATCGACCCAGGTCGACTCCCCGGGACGCGCGCAGGTGAACCGGATGCGCGTGTATGACCCGAAGGTCGCCTGCTCCTCACGCTCACCCCCGGTGAGGTCGAGCTCGACGACGTATGACGTCACCGTGATGAGCGCTGCGCGTGCGACGGCCTCGGCGCGGGTCAGACTGGGCACTGAACCACCCTAGGGGACCGCCACGCCGCGTCGGGTCGGGCCCACCCCCCGGCTGGAGGATGCCCGCCTCAGCGCAGCGGCTCGCCGGCCATGGCCTCCAGCCGCTGGATGCGGTCGGTCATCGGCGGGTGCGTGGAGAAGAGCCGGGAGATGTCCTGAGGGCGGAACGGGTTGGCGATCATCAGGTGGCTGGCGTTGACCACCTGCTGCTGCGGGGCCAGTGGCGCTCGGGCCACCCCCACCTCCAGCTTGCGCAGGGCCGAGGCCAGGGCCAGCGGGTCGCCCGTCAGCCGGGCCCCGTCCTCGTCAGCGTCATACTCCCGGGTCCGGGAGA
>JBPOIZ010000004.1:0-22478 GCA_052034115.1 Actinomycetota bacterium | reverse complement strand
GCAGTTCGACCACCACCACGGCGCAGAGATGACCGTGGTGGCGAGCGAGCCGCAGGACGCCCAGCTCGACGGCGACACTCTCGGGCTGGTGACGAAGATGTCGGCCCGGGTCGAGTCCGAGGCGTTGCTGGTCCGCATCGGGGCGTAGGCCTGGCGCTTCCACCCCCGCGGCGGGCCCGGCTCTGCCACGATTGGACCGGTATGTCGGTTCGCGGTAGCGGAAGGGGGGCGCGACGGTATGGCGGATCGCCCGTCCGGTTCGGCCGAGCCCACTCAGTCGGCCGGCCCCTCGGCGGGGCCTGAGCAACCGCCGGACGGCACGCCCGTCGGCCCGTCATCGGCCACGGCCGGTGAGGCCGCAGGTCGCCGGACAGCCGTGGCCGGGCCCCCGGTCATCTCGTCGCTGGACGTGCTGTCGCGCAACCCGCTCCATTGGCGCATCAACCGCGCGCATCCCGGACCGGTGGTGTCGGTGGCGTTCGGGACCACCCCGGACGGTAGGGCCGTGCTGGCCTCCGGTGGCGGGGATGGCTCGGTGCGGTTGTGGGATCTGGCCCAACTCGCGACCACCCCCACCATCTTGACCGGCCACACCGGCCCGGTGCGGTCGGTGGCGTTCGGGACCACCCCGGACGGCAGGGCCGTGCTGGCCTCCGGTGGCGGGGATGGCTCGGTGCGGTTGTGGGATCTGGCCCAGCTCGCGACCACCCCCACCATCTTGACCGGCCACACCGGCCCGGTGTGGTCGGTGGCGTTCGGGACCACCCCGGACGGCGCCACGGTGACCGCCTCCGCCGACTTTGACTCGGTCATCCACGTCGCCGAGGTGACGGACCGGGGCTACCTTCCCGACCGCGCCACCGAACCCGGGGCGGAGGGGCTGTACTCCCTGGACAGCGAGTTCGTCGAAGATCTTCTGGGTCGACGGCGACTAGCGGGGCATCTCGCCGGCGTCATCACCCAGATCGTGGGCCCTGGTGGTGGGAGCGACCGCGCCGTCATCAGCATCGAGGGACGATGGGGCTCCGGGAAGTCAGTGCTTGCTCGGCTGCTAGAGCAGCACCTGGCTGAGGCCCCTTCCGGCGGAGTCGGACGGCCGATCGTCGTCCATTTTGATGCATGGCGAGAGAGCAATCTCGGACCGGAATGGTGGTCGTTGACGTCGGCCCTGAGTCGGGCGATCCGGCACGAACGTGCAGGAGTGACGCGCGTCGCTCTGGCATTGGCCGGCTCGGCTCGACGAGTGGTCCGCTCCAGGGCGGTGCTCACTTCCGCGTTCGTCGCCGTCGCGCTGACTCTCGCAGCCGGTGCGCTGTCCGGTGATCGGTCCACTTCGGGGCTTGAGCAGTCCCTGAAACTCGTCTCCACCCTCGTCACCGGCGTCGCCGGGTTCGCGGCTCTGGGCCTGGCGATCGGTCGAGTGCTCTTCTGGTCCTCCCCCGCTGTGGGCCGCCTCTACGTCAAGACTGACGACAATCCGTTGGGCGAGATCTCCGACATCGTCGGGCGACTGCGCCGGTGGTCTCCTCGCGACCGCGTGCATCACCGCTGGGCCGACTCAGCGCTCGCGCTGTGGAGCGTGATCGCCGGGGCTCTGGTGATTCATGTGTACCTCCGTCGAGAGGCACTGGTCCCGGCGGTCTCACCGACGGTTCGTGAGTGGTTCCATGCCCACATATCCGGCTGGTCGATGCCCTTCGTAGCGGGTCTGCTAGCCCTCGTGGTCGTGTCCAACGGGCTGAGCCGCCCCAGCCGGCATCGGGTGAGTCGATTCGATAGCGGCCAACGGAGTGATCGGGCCGGTCCGCCGAGGCGTGCGGCGGGAAACGCCCCGACGCGGCGGATGAAGGCCGCGGCGTGGTCAGCACGAGCGTGGCGCCGGTGCATGGACGCAGTCGAAAACGCAATGGGGCACATGGTGTTGCGTCGCGTCGTCCCGGTCCTGTTCGCTTTCGCGGCGGCTGGTCTCGTGAAGGCTGTGACCGCGGTGGGCACGCTGCAAGACGCGCTCCTCCTGCTCGGGGCGTGGCTCATCCTCGGACCGGTGCCCTACGTCGCTTGGTTGTGGCGAACGCTCTCTCGGCCGCGGCAACCGGTCCTTCTCGTCATCGATGACCTCGATCGCTGTCATGAGGCGTCAGCCGTGAAGTACCTCGAGACCGTGCACACCTTGCTCCGCGCGGAGGGACGCCCTCGAGCCTTTGGGCGGTGGCGCGCGCCCGCGCCTCTCGTCGTCCTTGTCCTGGCCGACGGCCGCTGGGTGCGACAGGCCTTCACCAAGCAGTACGAGACGTTCAAGGACCTGGGCGACGAGACCCGCGCCCTCGGGGCAGACTTCATCCAGAAGCTCTTCGACCACACCGTCCTGGTCCCCGAGCTGGCCTTCGAGCAAGTACGGCAGTATGCAGCCATCGTCACGCGATCGTCATACGAACCTCCCGCCGGGCTCGGGCCTGGACTACACCGAGCGATGGGAGCGGAGTTCTTCGGACGGACAGGCTGGGGGCGCGACGTCGCTGGTCTCGAGGTGCTGAGTGAAGCGCCCGCGCAGACGCCGCAAGGCGGAAGTCCGAGCTCATCAGGCGTTGCCGCTGCTCCGCCACCGGCGGTCCGCCCACTGACGACCGAGCAGTTGATGCGCGACCTCAGAGCGAGACACAAGCTGGAGGCAGACCAGGCCCAGGCGGCCGCGGACCTCGAATTGACCAAGGACCGGGAGAAGCACCTGCTGAACCAGTACCCGACGCTGTTGCCCGCCAACCCACGCCTGATCCGACGGGTCGTCAACATGTGGGGCATGCTCAACGAACTGAGGAGCCATGTCGGACACGGGCACGACGACGAGGAGCTGGTACGCGCCGCGGTGTTCTTCGTCCGGTTCCCGACCCTGGTCGACGAACTCATCAGCACGCAGACGCCGCCGTCGCCAGGCGACCTTCTGACCGACCGGTGGGCGACGCCCGATCCGGACACCACGCAGTGGCGGCGCCGGGACGTCTTGGAGGTGCTGCGCCTCGGCGACGGCACGTACCTCGCACCCAAGACGCTCGGGGAGTGCTACGGACGACAGTACCCAGCAGCGCCCACACCCACGCCGGCGCCGGCGCCGGTGACCTGACCGGGGCGGCCTGACCTGTGCGGCCTGAGGTGGGAGGCCTGAGCTGGTGGGCTGAGCTGGGTGCCCTGAGGTGGTGGCCCATCTGGGCGGCCTGAGCTGGTGGCGGCGTCGGTTCGCCGGAACCGACGCACCGGACGCACCGGACGCACCGGACGCACCGTCATACCGGCTGCAGCGTCAGACTCGGCACCGTCAAGACTCGGCGGCAGCGCCATACCGGGCGGGCGGGTCGCGGGCGGAGCCGGCGCCGCGTCAGCACCCGCAGCGCGCCGCCGCACGAGGGTGGAGCTCGTGGAGGGTTCGACAGTGCTCGGCCGTGAAGTCCGCCGGCCCCCCCGCCACGCGGTGCACGTGCGCCGGTGGGCCACGGTGGGTCTTCGTGACCGAATCGTTATCCGAATCTGTATCGAACAGGTGTTCTAGATCTGGTCTCTGTCAGGGGTCACTGTCACGATGTGGGTATGACGACAGCACCCGTGGGCGAGCCGGCCGACCCGGTCGCGGTGCTGCGCCACGTCCATGCGGCACTGCGCGGGGTGGATCTGGAGCGGCTGTGGGCGCTGCCGGAAGAGGCGCTCGGCGACGGCGTCGAGCTGGCCCAGCAGATCACCGGCATGGTGGCGGGGATCGCGGTGGCGCTGGTCGGGGAGGCCGACGCGCGCGGGGTCGGGATGGCCACGTCCCGCACCCGCACCCAGTGGATCGTCGACGTTGCCCCGTCGGTCGAGCCGGCGCCGGCGGCTCGACTGGCCAGGGTCGCCGCCGCGTGCACCGAGCCAGACCTTGCCGCCCTGCGTGCCGCGGTGGTCTCGGGGGCGGTGCCGGTGGAGCACGCTGACGCGATCGCCGCCTTCCACACCGAGGCGGTGACGTTGGCCGAACCTCGCGCGCTGGCCGCCACCGTGGCCACGATGGTCGAGCAGGCCCCGGCGTTGACCCGTCGGCAGCTGCGCATCGCGATCCGATATGCGCTGGCCCACCTGCAGCCCGCCGCCACTCAGGAGCGGCTGGCCGCCGCGCAACGCGCAGCCCGTGCCTTCTACCGCACCGGCCTGGCCGGCACCGGGATGAGCGAGTATCGGCTCGTTCTGGACCCTGAGGGAGCCGCGCTGATGGACGCTGCGATCGACCCGTTGTCCGCGCCAAGGCCAGACCCGACCACCGGTATGCCCGACCCCCGACCCGCAGCGACCCGCAGAGCCGACGCCCTGATGACCATCGTTGAACACTCTCTCGGCCACCACCCGTTCGCGGCTGCCGGGACACCTCGTTTCATCGCGGGCTGCGAGCACGTCACCGCGGGGGTTGAGCGCATCGCCGCAGGGGCTGGATGTGCCAAAGCCGGCGCCGTGCGCGCCGCCGCGGGTTCCGAGATCGGCACCGGTGTTGAGGGCAACACCGTAGGCACTGAGCGCGCCGCCGCGGGCTCCGAGGGCGTCACCGGTGTTGAGGGCAACACCGTAGGCACTGAGCGCGCCGCCGCCGGCCCTGAGGTGGCCATCGCAGGCTCCGAGCACGTCACTGCGGGAATGGGGCGCGTGGCAGTCGGCGCCGAGCGGGCCGTCAGCCGACCCGCCGGCCCGGTCGGGGTGGCTCCAGCGCGGGTAGTGGTCACCATCCCGTACGAGACGCTGGCAGGTCAGGTGGCCTCCGCCGTATGGCGGACCAGCGCCACGCCACCCAACGTCCCCCACTCAGGGCGGCCAGACCTTCGCCCCAGCCCGTCCGGGAATCCAGACTCCGCAGGGCATCCGCATCCCGACGACCCAGCCGCTCCGAGTCGATCCTCCGATGTCAGCCGTGGTGTCGCGGCACCGATCCGTTGGGAACGCCGTCCACATGCGCCCACGCCGCCGGGGCCGAGCCTCTCGGCACGCTCTTCACCGGCCGCGTTGGCCTCCGGGCACCCCGGCCCCAGCGGCGGCGCAGGCATCTCCATCGACGGGCATGTCCTGACACCGGAGACGGTCCGACGGCTGGCGTGCGACGCCGAGATCATCCCTGCGGTCCTCGGGGGCGATCGGCAGGTGCTCGAGCTCGGCCGCAGTCGGCGGCTCGTGTCCGCCGGGCAACGCACCGCCTTGTGGCTCCGCGACCGTGGCTGCACCTTCCCGGGTTGCACGATCCCGGCCGCCTGGACCCGCGCCCACCACGTCATCCACTGGGCCGCCGGCGGGGCCACCGACCTGGGCAACCTCGCCCTGCTGTGCCAGCGGCACCACACCGAGGTCCATGCCCGGCGCCTGACTGCGACGGTGGACCGCGACGCCCCGCCCGGATCAGCGGTCACCTGGCACGCTTGAGCTGAGAAGCGCCCGGACGAGCAATCACCCAGCACGCCCGCCCCGAGAAGCCCCGGCCCCGCAGCCACCCAGCACGCTTGACCGGGTGGCGCCCAGGACAGCGGCGATCTCCCAGGCCAGACCCGAGGAAAGCCCGGACGAGCAATCACCCAGCACACCCGACCCGAGAAGCCCCGGCCCCGCAGCCACCCAGCACACCCGACCGGGTGGCGCCCAGGACAGCGGCGATCTCGCAGGCCAGACCCGAGGAAAGCCCGGACAAACAACACCCAGCACGCCCGACCCGAGAAGCGCCCGGACCTGCAATCACCCAGCGCCATACGTCTTCGGCCACCGCGCCGAGCGCTGCCCCACCCACCGGGCACCCGGCTGGGATCGGTGAGGCACCAGCCAGGGTGGCAGCCGAACTCGCGGCCTGGCCGGCGACCTGGCCGCCGGGGCGGGGCACCCGGGATGGCGGGTTAGCGGGCGCGCCGATCGACGAGGCCCGCCCCCGGTGTGAGTCGATCACCGATCAGGCGCTCGGCGACCCGTCGGTGGCGGCTGAGGGTGACGTGGCTGCTGCGTCGTCCAGCGCCGGACGCTCGGAGCGTGCCGGGCGAAGGAACAGCCACAGCACGGGGAGCAGGTAGCCGAGGTATGCGAGAACCTCCAGCACCGACATGGCCGGGCGAAGGTTAAACATGCCCCGCACGACCGAGGCGTACCAACTCGCCGGATCGATCGAACCCCGCAGATCGAAGAGCCTCGCGTCCTCGCCGGGCAACCACCCGGCCTCCTGCAGTTCGTGCACGGCATACGCGACGATGCCGGCCGCGACGAAGACGAGCAACACGCCGGTCCACCGGAAGAACCTCGCCAGGTCGATCCGCACAGCGCCTTGGTAGACGAGCCAGCCGAGCGCTATCGCAGCCCCGAGGCCCAGCGCCCAACCGAGCACCGGCTGGACCGAGCCGTCGCCTGCCGACTGAGCCGAGGCGTAGGCGAACAGCGCGATCTCCAGGCCCTCGCGCCCGACGCCGAGGAAGCCGACGAGCGCAACGGCATACGGCCCGATGGCGAGCGCGGAATCGAGCCGCCCGGTCAGCTCCCCAGCTACGGACCGGGCGGCTCGACGCATCCAGAACACCATGCCCGTGACGAACACCACCGCGATGAGCGAGGCCACCCCCGTGAACGCCTCTGCGGCCTCCTCGCTCATCGCGTGGGACCCAAACGTGAGCAGGGCTCCGACCAGCGCCGACCCGGCGACTGCGGCACCCACCCCGGCCCAGACGTAGCGGACCGCGTCCGCCCGCCCGCTCTTGACGAGGAAGGCCACGAGAATGACGACGACCAAGGCGGCTTCGAGGCCCTCGCGCAGGCCGATGAGTGCGTTGCTGACAAGCATGGATCGGTACTCCGAAGGTGGGGGCGACAGGGCCAACTTAGGTGAGCCTAACCTAATGTATCCACGGCCGGCATCAATCCGGGAGAATCACCGCCCGTATGGCGACCCGCGACCTCGGGCCGAACCCTGCAAGGCTCAGGAGCTCCCGCCCGGCCCGCCACGCTCGGGAGCCCCAGGCCCGCCACGCTCGGGACCCCCAGGCCCGCCAGGCTCGGGAACCCCAGGCCCGCCACGCTGGGGAACCTCCAGGCGCGCCGAGGCCCGGGAGTCCCGAGTTGCACGAATTCTCGGGCGCCCCGAACGCCACAACGATCAGGAGCCCCGCAGGCTGCGCAGCCAGTCGCGAGCCGCGACATACTCCTCGTCGGTGTTCCCCGGAGCGATCGTCGGGCGGCCGGCGTCGGCGCGCGGGTAGGACCCGAGGTAGACCAGGCCGCCGCTGACCCGATGCAGACCCATGAGCGCCTCGGAAACCCGTTCGTCGGCGACGTGCCCCTCGATGTCGATCGAGAAGCAGTAGGAACCCATCGACTCGCCGGTTGGGCGGGATTCGAGTCTGGTCATGTTGATGCCGCGGGCAGCGAATTGCTCCAGCAGCTCCAGCAGGCCGCCGGCGCGATCCTGCTTCTGGTAGAGCACGACCGTCGTCTTGTCTCGACCGGTCGGAGCCGGCACCTGTCCGGGGCGGGCGACCGCGGCGAAGCGGGTCACTGCCCCCGAGACGTCGCCGATGTCGTAGGCAAGCACCTCGAGCCCGAAGTTCGTCGCAGCGACCGGCGCGCAGACCGCCGCCTGGTAGAGGGCACCCCCAGTAGTGACCGCAGCTGCACCGGCGACCCCACCGCCTGCGGCGACGGCACCTGTGTCGGCGATCGGGCCTGTCGAGTCAACGGTTCGGACGAGTCCCGCAGCGGCGCCGGCCGTGGACAGAGTCGGCACGTAGACGGCTTCCGGCAGATTCGCCGCCATCCAGCCACGGACCTGCGCCCAGGCGTGCGAGTGGGTGCCCACCGCCACAACCTCGCCGAGCGTCATGCCAGGGGCTGCAGCCAGGACGAACGTGATCGGCACCAACACCTCGCCCACGATGATCAAGGCGCCGCCTGCGGCCAGGTTGTCGAGGGTCGCGCTGACGCCGCCCTCCACCGAGTTCTCGATGGGCACCATGGCCACGTCGATCTCGCCGCTACGCACCGCCGACAGCGTCGCGTCGACCGACGGATAGGGCAGGTGCTCCACCAGCACCCCGCCGCCCACGCTGCCATCCCCGATGCCGTCCGGGCCACCGCCCGCGCCGCCACCACCTCCGCCGCCCGGCCCGCCGCCCGCGCCGGCACCAACTCCGTCGCCCGGCCCGCCACCACCTCCGTCGCCCGCGCCGCCACCAACTCCGCCGCCAGGCCCGGGGCCGTCGACGATGTTCGCCGGGGGCCAGGCGAGCAGAGCCGCCTGGGTGAACGTCCCGGGCGGCCCGAAGTATCCGTATCGCCTCACCGTTGCGCTCACTGCCGCCGTCCTTCCGTGGTCCTCGCGAAGCGTAGTGCGTCCGCCGGCCTCGGCACCGCCCGTACCCTGGTCCGGTGAACGGCAGACGGCTAGTCGTGGCGCTGAGCAGCGCGATCGCGGCCGTCGTCGCCGTCCTGGGGTGGGCGCTGGTCTCCGGCGTCGGCCGTCCGGCTATCGCCGCCCTGCCGGTGGGCGCCCGGCCGCTCGTCGTCGTCGGCCTCGCCGGGCTGCACGCGGCGGACATCGACCCGACCCGCACGCCCACCCTCTGGGCGTTGCACACCTCGGGAGCCTCGGGCGCGCTCACCATCGAGTCGGTCTTCGACCTCACCTGCCCCGACGCCGGCTGGCTGGCCGTCGGCGCCGGAGGTGAAGCCGCCGGCCCGAGCCAGGACAGCGGCTGCCAGAGCCTGCCGGCGGTGGTCAGCTCCCGGCCCGGCGGGACGGCAACGATCACCGGGTATGCCGATTACGCCTCGGCAACCGCCGGCCGACGCAGCCGCACGACGTTGGGTCGGCTCGCCGCGGTGCTCCCCGACGCCACCATGAAGGACCCGGCGACCTCTGGATCGGCCACGCACTCCGCAGCCGGGCCACGATGCGTCGCGGCCATCGGGCCGGGAGCGGCGCTGGCGGCAGCCGACAACTCCGGCCTGGTCGCCCGATACTGGTCCAGCGTCGATGACCTGCCAGCCGCCTCCGCGACACCGCCGTGCCAGGTCACGCTCATCGATGCGGGGTCCATCGGGCGACAGCCTCAAGCGACCGCCGGCCCCTCAAACCCGGGACCACAGAACGACCGCGATACGACAGCACCCAGCACCCCCACCACCACATCCGGGACCGGCACCACCACAGCACCCAGCACCCCCACAGCACCCGGCACCCCCACCACCACACCCGGGACCGGCACCCCCACAGCACCCAGCACCACACCAGCGCCCGCCACCAACGCCTCAGCACCCGACACCAGCTCCACATCAGCAGCTGCGGCCGACGCCCGCGTGCGGGCAGCACTGATCCGAGTCGGCGTCAACCCTGGGGCACCGGACCTGTCGACCGCAGACGTCATCGTGGCGGGCCTCGCCGACGACGGCCTTTCCCACCAACTGGGCGTCCTCATCGCCGCGACGCCGGCCAGCCAGGCAGAACCCTCACCAACCGATTCCGAGTTGCCGGCACGCCTTCTCGGTGGCCCGGCCATCCTCGCCTCCCCGTCGACGCGCCAACCCGCGCTGGCCCAGCTCAGCGACGTTCTCCCCACCCTCCAACGGGCCCTGACGTCCCACGCTGACCCAGCCCTGCCGGGCCGCGTGCTCGGAGCGATCCCTGGCCCGCCCGGGCCGTCGAGTCGCTGGCAGGCCGTCACGGACGTCACCGCGCCGTCGGCTCTGGTCACCGGTGTCGTCGGGCCGTTCGCCATCGGCTGGGGGCTGCTGGCGATCGCGGCCTGCATCCTGGTCGTCCTGGGCCGCTGGGAACGCCCGGACCGGACCGAACCGGCGTTCTCGCGTGCTGCCCGTCTCGCGCTCGTGACGCTCGCCGCGACGCCCGCCGCGACGTTCCTCGCCATGGCATGGCCCTGGTGGCGGTGGGCGACACCCCAGCTCGCGCTCGTAGCACTCGTCGCGGCCCTGACGGCAGTGATCGGGGCGGTAGCCGTCGGCGGACCGTGGCGCAGACACCGCCTCGGGCCAATCGCCGTGGTCAGCGCCATCACGGTCATCACCCTCACCGTCGATGTGGTCACTGGGTCGCGGCTGCAGCTCTCGGCGATCCTCGGCCTCAACCCGGTCGTCGGCGGCCGGTTCTTCGGCCTCGGCAACGTCGCATTCGCCGTCTTCGCCACCGCTCTGATCGTCCTCGCGGCCGCCCTGGCCGATCCGGTATGGCGGACCGGCCGCCCTGCCACCGCCGCGCTGCTGGCGGCCGTCGTGGGTGTGGTCGGGACCTTCGTTGACGCCTGGCCGTCCTGGGGCGCAGACGCCGGGGGGCCGCCGGCACTGGTGCCCGCGGTGGTGCTGCTGGCCCTCGGCATCGCCGGACGTCGGGTGCGCTGGAGCAGCTTCTTGCCCGCCTTCGCCGTCGGCGCACTGGCCCTGGCCGTCCTGGCCGTCGTGGACTTCCTGCGTCCAGCCGACGAGCGCGGACACCTCGGCCGGTTCGCACAGTCTGCGCTGGACGGGGACGCCGGAGACGTCGTGCTGCGCAAGCTCGAGCAGAACCTTGACCTGGCCCGCAGTTCGACCCCCCTGGTATGGCTCATCCCGCTGGCCCTCCTGGCCGCCTGGTATGTCGCAACCCATCCCGACTCCCGGCTCGCCGAGGCCTGGCAGGGTCTGTTCACCGACCACCCAGCCATGCGGCACGCTGCCCTGGCGATCACCACGCTGGCGACCATCGGGCTGGTCCTCAACGACACCGGCATCGCCATACCCCCGGTCGCCGCCATGCTTGCGGTGCCGATCTACGCCACCCTCGCTGATCGAACGGCCAGTGGCGCATCGCGACAGATCAACGCCGGTCCCATGACCACCCCGCGCCACGGGTAGTCGACCGCATCGGGCCAGGGGCATGCGACGGCCGCGCGGGCACCACACGAGAGTCCGCCGGGATCGACGCCGGGAGGCCTGACCGCTCAGCCCGCGCAGGACGCCGTGCCAGGAACAGCAGCCGGACGCACGCCCGCTCCGGAAGCGGCAGCAGCCCGCGACGCCGCGCCACGAACACGCAGCAAGAGCGCGAGGTCCCGTCTGCTCAGCCGCGCAGGTAGCCGCGCCGGGCGAGCGCCAGCGCGACGTCCCGGGCCTGCCGCCCCCGGTGCAGTCGGCCGGCCCAGTCCGCACCGGTCACCCGATGCTGCAGGTCGCACGGCACCTCGCGGACGACCAGCCCGGCCGACAGGACATCGACGGTCAGTCCGACCTCAACCCCCCAGCCCCCGGCGAGCGGCGACGCCGTCCCGAAGGCAGCCCGGGTGATACACCGCATTCCCGACAGGGGCTGGGTCGGTGTCCACCCGGTGAGCTCGGCGATGCCCCGCTGTGCCATCCGGACCACCCGACCGCGCCCGCCACCGACGGCGTTCTGGGGTGGCAGCAGCGCGATCGTCATGTCTGCCTCGCCGGCCAGCACAGGCGTGACCAGCGGTGACAGGTTGGCCGCCGACGACTCCAGGTCGGCGTCGAGGAAGAGCAGGGGCCGAGGGCCACCCAACGGGGTGGCCCCGTGCAGTTCGACAGCAGCGACGGCGGCGGCGCCGGTCGCCATCGCCGCGGACTTGCCGCGATTGGCGCCGAGCCGCACGACATGCGCGCCGGCCGCCTCGGCCCGGATCGCGGTGTCGTCGCTGCTGCCGTCGTCGACGACCACGACCAGGTCGACGCCGTCGACGGTCAGCGCCGCCGCAACGGTCGCCGCGACGCGGGCGGACTCGTCATACGCCGGTATGACGGCAGCCACAGCCATGAGTTCCCCTAGCGCAACGTGACCTGGCGGGACAGCAGCCCGCTGCGAGCGCGACGCTCCTGCGGCCCGAGGGGCTCCTCGTGCCGCGCCAACACGGTCGCCAACCGCGCCGCCAGCGCCCCAAGATCGGGGTCATGGGAGTCGGGTTCGGCGCCTGGATCCACTTCCCAGACAGGGATGAGCAGGCCACTGGCCCGGAAGGCGCCGAGCAGCCGGCCCGCCGCGCCGAGCCGGTGCTCGTCGGCGGCGACCAGGCGTGCCAGTGCCGCGGTGGCGACGTCCTCGTCGTGGGGCAGGGCCCAGCGCACGTAGGAGCGATCACCGATGGCGACCCAGTAGGCCGACGGTGCCGCGCTGAGCCGAGCTGTCGGCAGCACGGCTTCGTTCGCCGAGGCCAGCGAAGCGCGCGCCTCGTCGGTGAGATCCGCCTCGGCGACCCAGAAGTCGAAACCCTCGTGCAGCGTGACCTCCATCGGCGCAGCCGGGTCGATGAGGTCCTGCAGCCTCGGCGTGTCGACCGTCGCACCGGGCACGACCGTCGTCGGCTCGCCGGCGGGTGCCCCCGCCGCGGTGAGCAGTGCCGCGACGATGTCGCGGCTGGCGTCCCCACTGACGTTCCCCGACTGGGTGCTGACGAAGATGGTGCCGTCGGCCCGATGCATCGCCGGCCAGGCCATCGGGAGCACGGTTGCGGCGGTGAACGTCTCGGGCAAGTCGACGTCCCCGACCCTGCGCTGCGCCAGGGTCAGCACTGCGGTGGCGGCCGGGAGGATCTCCCGCATCGCCACCCAGTCTGTCTCACCGGCCAGACCGGCGAACGGGCGCGCGACGAAGGGAGCCGGCGCGGGGCCGGTCGGAACGGTACGGCGCGATGTGGTGCGCCTCGAAGCCTTACCCATAGGTCGAAACCCTATGCCGTATGGCGGGCAACGCCGGACCCGCCGGAGCGCCGACCCGCAAACCCCTCTGCAAACCCTCGACTCGACGCCATCTGCGACCCCGAAACCCCATCCCGCCCCGCGCCTAAAGCCCTCCACTCGACGCCAGCTGGGGCAGCGAACTGGGGGCAGCGAACCCGAGCCAGCACACCTGGGGCCACGAGCCGACGAACCCCAGCCCCCAGCGGTCAGAATGCGGCGAGCACCTGCTGCCGGACCGCACCCGGTCGGTTGGTGATGATGCCGTCGACGCCAAGGTCCAGGCACCGCTGCACATCGGCCGGCTCATCGACCGTCCAGACGAAGACCTTGCGGCCCAACGCCTGCTGCTCGGCGACCACCTCAGGCGCGGACCAGAGCATCCCGCGGTCGAGACCCACGGCCCGGGCACTCGCCGGGGTGGTGGAAAGCAGGTATCGAGCGGGCGGGAGGTCCTCGACAAGGAACACCGTCGGCAGGTCCGGGCGGATCCGGGCGAACCGGCGCACCGCGAGGGTGCTGAACGACATGACCTGCACCCACACCCGCCCGGTGCCGGGTCGACCGACGACGTCATACTCGGCAAGCAACTCGGCCACGGCGCGCTCCACGGCGCCGACGAATCGAGTCGGATGCTTGGTCTCGATGGCGACCCCGATCTCGCGACCCGCCCCGACGGCGATGTCGAGGATGTCCCGCAACGTCGCCACCTGGCAGTTCTCCGGGTCCCCCGCAAGCTCGGCCGCCCCGCCGGGACCGGCGTACTTCCACGACCCGAAGTCCATCGCCTGCAGCTGGGCCAGCGTATGCCGGGACACCGATCCGGTGCCGTTCGACGTACGATCCACCAGCCGGTCGTGGATGGCCACGAGGTGCCAGTCAGCGGTGAGGCGGACGTCGCATTCGAGCGCGTCAGCACCTTCAGCAACGGCGGCCCGATACGCGCCGATCGTCATCTCGGCACGCCGATCGTTGGCGCCGCGGTGGGCCACGATGAGGGGGAGGCGGTCTGACACGGGCCTAATCGTGACACAGCGCCCGCCCAGCCCCGCAGCGATCCGCCCGCACGCGGATCAACCCGACTGCGGATCGCCCGCATGAACTAGCGCTGCGGCGAGAAGAGCGTCTCCTGCTCGAGGTCGAGCAGGAGACGCTTGCGGTCGAGGCCACCGGCATACCCGGTCAACGACCCATCTGCCCCGACCACCCGGTGGCAGGGTATGACGATGGGGATCGGGTTCGACCCGTTCGCCGAGCCGACCGCACGGGACGCCGCGTTGGTCAGGCCGAGGTCACGCGCGATCTGCCCGTATGACGTCGTCGCGCCCCAGCCGATCGCCAGCAGTCGAGCCCAAACCCGTTGCTGGAAGTCGGTGCCCCTTGGCGCCAGCGGCAGGTCGAAGTCCCTCCGGTGCCCAGCGAAGTATTCACCGAGCTGGCTGGCTGTGGCGGTGAGGACCGGATCGGCGTCGTCGCGCTCGCCTCGAGGGCGCCCGTCGTCGTCGCGGAACGGAGAGAACTCGATCGCCGTGAGTCGGCCGGCGACGGCAACGAGCCGAAGCGGCCCGATGGGCGAGTCAATGACGGTCCACATGGGTGTTCTCCTTCTGCGTCGGCAGGCCGAGAGACTGCCAGAGATACATCTGGGCATAGCTGCGCCACGGCCGCCACGCCTCGGCGACATCGGACGCCCGGGAGGGGTCGGCGCCAGCCGCACGCAGCGCGTTCTTCACGCCGACGTCTGTTGGGAGGAAGACATCCGGATCGCCCAGCGCGCGCATGGCGATGTAGTCGGCCGTCCACGGGCCGACCCCCAGGATCGCGACCAACGCCGACCTGACCTCGTCCCGGGGTTGGCTGCGATCGAGCCGAACCACACCGTCGGCCAGCGCGCAGCTCAGCGCCCGCAGCGCCCGAGACCGGGCTCGCGGCATCGGCAGGTCCTCCGGCCCGAGGTCGGCGAGGTCCGCAGCGGTCGGAAAGAGCCGGGTCAGACCCGGCTCGGCCAACTCGACCGGCAGCGCCATACCGAACCACTCGGCGAGTCGCGATGCCACCGTGCGAGCGGCGGCCACGGTGATCTGCTGGCCGAGCAAGGCGCGGACCGCCAGCTCGGCGCCGTCGACGTGCCCGGGCACGCGCAGCCCTGGCCACCGTCGCACGAGGGGGCCGATGATCGGGTCCGGCTCCAGATGGCTGGCGATGGCCACAGGGTCGGCATCGGCGTCGAGCAGGCGGCGCACTCGCTCCACGCCCGCCGCGAGGTCGCGATGATCGGTGAGCCGGAACTGCACCGGCACCGCACCGCGGCCACGGGGCTGGTCGGTCAGGCGGACTCGCACGGTCGCCGGCCCGTGCGGCAACGCGAGGGTCCGCAAATAGGCGTCGCCCTCGACGGACTCGATGCCGGGCACCGCCCGCGCGTGCAGGAAGGCCAACAACTGCGCCCCCGCGAACGGCGTGCGCACACCGAGGTGCAGCTCGATCCGGCCCTGGCGGCGGCGGTGGGCCGGACCCCGCAACTGCGAGGGCGTCGCCGCATAGACCTCGCGGATGGTGTCGTTGAACTGGCGCACGCTGGCGAAGCCGGCCGCGAACGCCACGTCGGTCAGGGTGAGCTCGCTGGACTCGATGAGCACCCGCGCGGTCTGCGCGCGCCGGGCGCGAGCCAGCGCCAGCGGTCCGGCACCCATGGTCGTGGTCAGCAGGCGGTTCAGGTGCCGCGGGGAGTAGCCGAGGCGTCGGGCCAGACCGACGACTCCCTCGCGGTCGACGAGGCCGTCGCCGATGAGCCGCATGGCCCGGCCGGTCACGTCGGCGCTCACGTCCCATTCCGGGCTGCCCGGCGTCGCATCCGGCAGGCACCGCTTGCAGGCCCGAAAGCCGGCGCCCTGGGCGGCCGCGGCACTGGGATAGAACCGCACGCGGTCTGGTTTGGGGGTGCGCGCCGGGCACGACGGGCGGCAGTAGATCCCGGTGCTCGTCACGGCCGCATAGAACACACCGTCAAAGCGGGGGTCGCGACTCTGCAGCACGCGATACGCGGCGAGCTCGTCGTCCTGGGTCGTGACCATGCGACAAGCATGCGGCCTTCAAAGGCCCCGGCACTAGCGGAAATCGGACACGGCAGGCGCCCCGCCCCGGCACCGCCCGCCCCGGCACCGCCCGCCCCGGCGGGAGGGCCCCGACGCGAGCCGGCGGCCTGGGCCGTGCGTCCTTAGGAGGCGAGCTCTCGCAGCCCCGCGGGGAACTCGATCAGCCCGCCGGACCGATCGAGGCACACGACGTCGACGACCCCATCGACGAGCAGCTCGCCGGCCCGTTCCAGCCGCTGGGCGAAGCGACCCCGGTAGGGCGACACCATCGAGAACGACGTCACGACATCGACGACGTCGCCGAGCCCAGCGGGCTTCTTGAACGTCGCCTCGACCTTGTGGACCACGATGAGGAACCCGTCGGCGTTCCATTGGGCAACGCTGTGCCCGTGGGCACCGACATACTCGCTGCGGCCGCGCTCCATGAACTTGAAGTAGTTGGCGTAGTAGACGACGCCGAGGGAGTCGGTGTCCTCGTAGTAGACCTTGTACGACATCCGCTGTTCCACGCCGCCTCCTCGCGCCGCGGCCGGGTCCGCACCACGGCTGCCGGCCATCACGGGCAGGTTACCGGCCAGCAGGTATGGCGGCCGCACCCTCCCGAACGGGCCGCCGCGGCCCCCGCCGACGCCCCGCTCAGACCGACGCCACGCCTGCGGCGACATACGATCCCGCCATGGAGGTGACCACGATCGGTCTGGCGACCGACCTCATGGTGTTGCGCCTCGGCGGCTCGATCATCGAGGACCGCGGCGACCACATCGTCTTCCGCACCCCGACCAACCCCCACTACTGGTGGGGAAATGGCATCGCCCTCCCCGCGCCGCCGCCGCCGCAGGACGTGGAGCGATGGCTGGACGCCTACGCTGCCGAGTTCCCGGAGGCCGCCCATGTGGCGATCGCGCTGGACACCGCCCCGGACCTGGGCCCCGTCGGGGCGCCTCGCCCCGATGGCAGCGCCGCCGACCCGCAGTGGTTCAGGCCGTGGCGCGACCGGGGGTTCGACGTCAACGCCGACCTGGCCCTGAGCACATCCGATCCGCGCCCGCCGAGCCGGCCGACGCCCGATGCGCACTGCCGCACCCTGACCACCGACTCCGACTGGGATCAACTGGTCGACCTGCGCTGCGCGGACCCGCAGAGCTTCGCTGAGCACGACCCGGGTGAGTACCGCGACCATATCCAGGGCCGCGCGGACACCGCCCGCGCCATGGTCGAGGCCGGATATGGGCAGTGGTTCGGCGCGTTCGTCGACGGCCACTTGCGCTCGTCCATGGGCCTGTTCACCGACGGGTCCGGGCTGGCCCGCTACCAGTCGGTCGACACCCACCCGGACTTCCGGCGTCGCGGCCTGGCCGGCACCCTGCTCAACGTGGCCGGGCGGCACGGCCTCATCGAGATGGGCGCCCGCCGGCTCGTCATCGTCGCCGAGATCGGGGGGCCGGCCATCGGCACCTACCGGGCCGGCGGGTTCGTCGACACGGCCTGGTCCCTCCAACTGGAACGCCGCCCGGCCTGACCGGGGCTGCGGCACAGACGGCCCCTCACCGAGAACACCACGTGCGCCCGCAGAGACAGGTCGGGTGCTCCACGCGCCGCCGACCTACCGTTGCGCGCGCCGAGAAAAGTCGGGTGCGGCACACGCCGCGCCGACATACCGTCCGGGTATGGCGACCATGACCCGCCCCGACCGCTTCCCACCGACTGGCCTGTCGATCATCGCGCCCACAGCCGCGTTGCGGGCCTCGTGGCTCGCGGCCCGGGACGAGTTCGCCGGGATGACGATGCCCGGCTCGGGCACGTGGGAACGCGACGGCGTCGACCTGTCCGATCCGAAGCAGTTCGCCGAATGGGTCGACCACCTGCGCCGGCAGGAGGACCCGGAGACCCCGATGCCCGAGGGCAAGGTCCCCGCGACCTACCGCTGGCTCGTCGAGAACGGCAGGTATGTCGGCTGCTACTCGCTGCGTCACCGGCTCAACGAGCACCTGCTCCGCGAGGGCGGCAACCTCGGCTACAGCGTGCGTCCCACCGCCCGGCGCCGCGGCCATGCGAGCCGGATGACGCAGGACGCGCTAGCCCGCGCGGCACACCTGCGGCTCGATCGCATCCTCGTGACGACCGATGAGGACAACGTGGGCTCGCAGGCCGTCATCCTCCGGGCTGGTGGACGCTACGAGGACACTCGCGCGGACAAGCTCCGGTATTGGATCGCCGTGCCGCGCTGACTGCCGACCCGCGCCGGTTGCCTCCACCTGAATACTCGGTATATGTTCTCCCACCAGAGACAATACCGAGTATTCAGGGGTGCGTATGTCGATCAGACTGGGGCTCATGGCCCTGCTCCACGAGGAGCCGATGTATGGCGCCCGCCTCAAGGCGGAGTTCGAGACCCGCACCGGCGGGACCTGGCCGCTGAACGTCGGCCAGGTCTACACCACCCTGGGGCGGCTGGAGCGCGACGGCCTCGTCGAGCCCGCCGGCCCGGCCGACGAGGAGGGTCGCATCCGCTATCGGCTCACCGCTGCCGGCACCGCGGAGGTGGTCAGGTGGTGGGCCGACCCGGTGGACCGCTCCGACACGCCGCGTGATGAGCTGGTCATCAAGCTGGCTCTGGCCGTGACCGCCGCCGACGTCGATGTCCGAGGCGTCGTCCAGCGCCAGCGGACCGCCACGCTGCGTCGCCTCAGGGACCTGACGCGGCTCAAGGCGGACATCGACCCGCTCGACGGCGGCGCGGACCTGGCCTGGCTGCTCGTCGTCGAGAACCACATCTTCGGCGCCGAGGCCGAGGTCCGCTGGCTCGATCACGTCGAGTCGGTGCTGGCCCGCGAAGAGACCCGCGGTGCCGAGCCGGATGCTCGTGCGGCCCGGATCGTCCAGGCGCAGGCGACTCAGAACGCCGAGGCGGCCGCGCAGACCACGGGAGGCAGCCGATGACGGCGATCCTCACCCTCGACGGCGTCAGCCGGATCCACGGCACGGGGGACACCGCGGTGCCGGCGCTTCGCGAGGTCAGCCTGTCGATCGAGCCGGGCGAGTTCGTCGCCGTCATGGGCCCGAGCGGGTCCGGTAAGTCGACCCTGCTCAACCTCGCCGGTGGGCTGGACCGGCCCACGTCCGGCACGGTCATCATCGAGGGCCACGACCTTGGGCAGCTCGACGCGGACGGACTGGCCCAGCTGCGTCGCCGCCACGTCGGAGTCGTGTTCCAGGACCTCAACCTGATCCCGAGCCTGACCGCGGCCGAGAACATCGCGCTACCCCTGGAGTTGGACGGGCAGCGCCCGCGGAAGGCCCGCAGCCACGCCGTGGACGCGCTCGACCTCCTCGGCCTTCGCAACCTCGCCGACCGGTTCCCGGAGCAGATGTCCGGCGGTCAGCAGCAGCGCGTCGCGATCGCTCGTGCGCTCATCGGGCAGCGGCGGCTCATCCTGGCCGACGAGCCGACCGGTGCGCTGGACAGCCACACCGGGGACGCCGTGCTGAAGGTCCTCCGCGCCCGCTGCGACGCCGGGGCAGCCGGGCTCCTGGTCACCCACGAGGCGCGCCATGCCGCGTGGGCCGACCGTGTCGTGTTCCTGCGGGACGGGGTCATCGTCGACACCACGGGCGCACGTGACGGCATCGAGTCCCTCCTCAGCGGGACCCGACCATGATCCGACCCCCTGCCGAGTGGTCGGCCAGCTGGCGACTCGCGCTGCGTATGGCGCGGCGCGACACCCGCCGACATCGTGGCCGGGCAGGGCTCGTCGTGGCCATGATCGGCCTGCCGGTGGCCCTGCTCACGGCAGGTCTGATCCTCGGCGCGACGGCGACCCTGAGCGCGGCTGAGGCCGTCCCTGGTGCCGTGGGGGCCGCCCAGGCGGCGGTCAGCTACTACCCCGGCGCGACCGTGGTCCAGGATCCCCTCGGCAACGCCGCGAGCATCGGGGGCTCCGACGGCCAAGGCATCGACGGCGAGCCGGTCGCGACCGCTGCCCGACGGATCGGCGCCATGACGGCGGCCCGGCGGGTGCTGCCGATCCACGACGTCGGCGGCCGCGCGGTCGTGGGCGACCGGCGCATCCAGGTCACCTCGGTCGCGACCGACGGCGCAAGCCCCCTGCTTCGGGGCAAGGCCGAGTTGCTCTCCGGGCGTTGGCCCACTGCAGCCGGCGAGGTCCTCGTCACACTGCAGGGGGTTCGGCTGGGGCTGCCGACCAGCGGAGAGTTCTCCTTCGCCCGCGACCGCGCGGAGCCGACGTCCTACCGAGTCGTCGGAACCGGGTCCTTCACGGTCTCGTTCGGGCGTTTGACCCAGGCACCGGCCCACCTCGTCTTCGCCCCACCCACCACCATCGCTGCGCAGTCCCCACCGGTCTGGCTGGTCGACCGCGACACCCCGATCACGTGGCCCGAGGTCCGGCGCCTGAACGACACGGGCCTGCTCGTCGTGAGCAAGGCAGTGCTGTCCACGCCTCCGGATGCCGCAGAGCTCGACGCGCAGACCCAGGCCCTCGTTAGCGGCGACGAGCGAGACATGTTCGTGCTGCTTGCCATCATCGCCGTGGGCCTGTTCGTCGAGGCCACGCTGCTCGCCGGACCGGCGTTTGCCGTCAGCGCGGCCCGGTCACGACGCACCTTGGCGCTGACCGCGAGCAACGGCGCGACCCGCCATCAGGTGCGCCGCATGGTGCTCGGCCAGGCCGTGGTGCTCGGGGCAGTCTCGGCGGGCTTCGGCCTGCTCCTCGGTGCCACGGCCGCCTGGCTCATCGACCGGTGGACCCGGGCCAGCAGCACGTATTCCGAGCCGGGCCCGTGGGAGATCCCCGCCGGCCCGATCGTCGCGGTGCTGCTCTGCGCCTTCGCGGCGTGCGTGGTCGCGGCCGTGATCCCCGCCCGCGGCCTGGTGCGGCTCGACCTGGTCAGTGCTCTGCGCGGGTCCGGATCGGTCGACCGCACCAGGCGCGGGCTGCCGATCCTCGGCCTCGGGTGCATGATCTTCGGCGCCGCGTTGAGCATCGGGGGCACGTTCGCGTACTTGTCGAGCCGCCTCAATGCCACCCTCGTGGCCGTCGCGGTCGGCATCGGCGGCCTGGCCCTGGTCTTCGGTGGTCTCATGGTGCTCCCCGGCCTCCTGGCCGGCGCCAGCCGCTTGGCGGTGAACGCGCCCCTGGCGATCCGCATGGCGACTCGCGATGCGAGCCGTCAGCGGGCCCGGACGGTGTCGGCCACCGCGGCGATCATGGCGGCCGCCGCAGCGATGAGCGCCCTGGCGCTGGCCGTGGAGAGCGACGCCGTCCAGGGCCAGCGGGACCACCGCAGCCAGGTCCCCTTGGGCACCGGCTACGTCCAGGGCGGTGCCGACCCGACCTACCGGCGGGTGTCCGAGCAGATCACACAGCTCGTGCCCGGCCTGCACCAGATCGTGCTCCAGAGCCTCACCATGTGGCCGGCAACGGTGGATGCCTCGGACCCCTCCGGCCAACCGGCCACCCTCGTGTCCGCGCTTCGGGCCGGCTGCACACCTCGGCAGGCGCTGCTGCCCACCGACGAGGACACCCTGATGCGGTGTGCCTCGCTCGGCAGTCTCGGCAACGTCTCCGGGCAAGGGATAGAGGTCCTTGCAGCGGCCGACATCGTGCGGCGGCTCGGCCTCACCGGAGGCGACGCCACACGCGTGCGCGACGGAGCGCTGGTCTTCGCCGGTCCCGTCCCGGACTCGACAGCGCAGGTCGATCTCGGGGGGACCACGCGGGCTCCGACGATCGCCTTCGCGATGGCTCACGGTCGGGCTGAGGGGGACGGGCCCCTCACCCTGACCGACAAGCCGGTGATCGTCGAGCTGCCGGTCGTCACGGTCGCCCGATCGGCGCTGGGCAACGTCTTCGACGACCCGAACTCGGCAGCGCTCGTCCCGAGCGAGACCGCAGATCGCCTCGCCTGGACGACCGCCCCCCTCGCGGTCCTGCTTGAGGCGCCGGATCGAGCCATCAGCGCCGAGGAGCAGCAGCGCTTGGCCGAGGGTCTCGATGACGATGTGTATCTGGTGGTCGAGCGCGGCTACGTCCGCGGTGACGGGGTGCTGATCCTCATCGCCTTGAGCATCGTCACCCTGCTCATCCTCGTGGCCACCCTTTCGGCCACTGCTCTCTCTCAGGCCGAGGCAGCCCCCTACCTCGGGACGCTGGCCGCCGTCGGCGCCACCAAGCGCACCCGCCGGGCTCTCGCAGCCGCCCAGGCCGCCACCACCGCGGCGATCGGGTCGCTGGTCGGGGTGGTCCTGGGCCTGGCGCCCGGCGTGGCGATCGCCATACCGCTGACGTCGGGTAGCGATGGGCTGGGCAATCCCACCGCGCCGGTCGTCGTGGTGCCGTGGCTGACGATGGGCGCGCTGTTCGTCGCCGTGCCCACTATCGCGGCCGCCTTGGCGTGGGTGGCGATCCGGCGCAGCCCGGTGGTGACCCGCCGCTCGACGTAGTGGGCGGCGGCGGCCGGCAGGGCGGTCGCTAGGGCGATCGGTAGGGCGATCGCTAGGGCGATCGCTAGGGCGGTCGCTAGGGCGGTCGGTCGGGCGATCGGTCGGGCGGCCGGCAGGCCGGTCGGTGGGGCCGCGCCGTCGGGGGGGGGGGCCCCAGCGGGGGCCCCCCACCCACCCCCCCCCACGCGGGGGCCGCACAACGGAACCCAAAGGGCCGT
>JBPOIZ010000044.1:0-36046 GCA_052034115.1 Actinomycetota bacterium | reverse complement strand
GCTGGTCGCAGCGACGGCCGACCAGGCCCGCCAACGCGGCCGGACCCGGATCATCGTGGAGACCATCACAGCGTCGGGGTCCGGACCGGACCACCCGTACCACCGCTTTGCCGCCGCGCTCGGGTTCCGCCCGGGGTTGCCGGCGGTCATCCGCCGGCTCGAGTTGCCGATCGACTCCGGTCGGCTCGACGCGCTGGCTGCCCAGGCGACCGAGGTCGCCGGTGACCGGTATGACGTCCAGGCGGTCGAGGAGGTCCCCGAGTCGCTCATCTCGTCCCTGTGCGACTGCATGAACCGGGTCGGTAGCCAGGCCCCGACCGGGGACATCGCCTGGGAGGAGGAGCGCCTCGACGCCGCTCGGTACCAGGCGCTGGTCCGGCACGAGCGCGAGCTCGGTCAGCGGCGTCTCACCGGGCTGGCCGTCGAGCGCAGCACCGGCGACGTGGTGGCCTTCACCGAGCTGACCCTGCGCGCCGACCCCAACCCGCACGTTCAGCAGGGCGGGACGCTGGTGCGCTCCGAGCATCGCGGCCACCGACTCGGCCTGGCTGTCAAGGTGGCCAACCTGCGGTTGCTGGCCCAGGCAGCCCCGGCCCGTCGGGCGGTCTTCACGGGCAACGCGGCCGTGAACGAGCACATGGTCGCCATCAACGACGCGCTGGGGTTCGTTCCCTTCGAGGCCGAGACGCCGTACTACCTCACCCTCTAGCCGACTACGTCACCCTCTGGCCGTACCACCTCACCGTCTGGCCGACTACGTCACCCTCTAGCCGACTACCTCGCCCTCTAACGGATGCCCCGGCATACCGTGGGGGCATGCTCATCGCCTTCTCTGTTGCCCCTGCACTCGTCGAGGACGCCACCGGCTCCGTGAGCCAAGCCGTGGCCCGGGCCATCCAGGTGGTCCGCGAGTCGGGGCTGCCGAACCGGACCTCGTCGATGTTCACCGAGATCGAGGGGGAGTGGGACGAGGTGATGGCGGTGGTCAAGGCGGCGTGCGACGTGGTTGCCGAGGCCAGTCCGCGGGTCAGCCTGGTCCTCAAGGCCGACATCCGGCCCGGCTTCACCGGGCAGCTCACCGAGAAGGTGGAGCGGGTTGAGGCGCTGCTCGCCGCTGGCGAAACCGAGGCGACCAGGGTCACGCTCGGATAGCCACAATCCGGCGGCACTGCCCGGGTAGCCTGACGAGGCCCGTTCGACCGAACGGGCACCACTATGTCCGGCTGACGGGGGAACAAGAATGACATTTCGTGCGCGACTGGCGTCGCTGACAGCATCGGTCATGATCGCGGGGGGCGCGGTCATGGTGTCCGCGCCGAGTGCCGACGCGGCGACGTGTTACCAGTCGATGTGGCGGATCAACTCGCGCGGCACCTGCGTGAAGTACATCCAGCAGCTGGTCAACTACTTCGGCTACACCAAGCCCGCGCTCGTGGTCGACGGCGCCTTCGGGCCCAAGACCGACGCAGCGGTGCGCACGTTGCAGCGCTGGTTCGTGCTCCGGGTCGACGGAATCGTCGGGCCGCAGACCTGGAACGTGATCTGCTACCCGCAGGCCGGCCCGGGTCCCATCCCTGGATTCCCGTATGCCGCGGCCAAGGCTGCGGGCTGTCCGCTCTACTGACCCGTTCGACCAACCCCTTCGGCGAGGGTCATCGGTGATCGGTGACCCTCGCCTCGGGCTGGCCTTACGCCACGTGAGGGCGGTTATCCTGCGGACATGACGGGTTCCTCAGGTCGGGCTCGGTGGCAGCAGCGGTATGACGCCGCCTTGGCGCGCGGACAGGTCCGGGACGCCGACTTCACCACCTTGTCGGCGGTCCCGGTCGAGCCGGTCTACGGGCCGCCTGGTGACGTCGAGGTCGACGAGCGGATCGGCTGGCCGGGGGAGTACCCCTTCACGCGCGGCCTGTACCCCACCGGGTACCGGGGTCGTACCTGGACCATCCGGCAGTTCGCCGGGTTCGGCAACGCGGTCCAGACCAACGAGCGGTACAAGATGATCCTCGCCCGTGGTGGCGGTGGGCTGTCCGTCGCGTTCGACATGCCCACTCTCATGGGCCGCGACTCCGACGATCCGCACAGCCTCGGCGAGGTGGGCCACTGCGGCGTCGCCATCGACTCTGCGGCGGACATGGAGGTGCTCTTCGGCGGCATCCCGCTGGGGGACGTCACGACCTCGATGACGATCAGCGGCCCCGCGGTGCCGGTCTTCTGCATGTATCTCGTCGCCGCCGAGCGGCAGGGCGTCGACATCGGCGTCCTCAACGGCACCCTGCAGACCGACATCTTCAAGGAGTACATCGCTCAGAAGGAGTGGCTCTTCGCCCCCGAGCCACATCTGCGCCTCATCGGTGACCTCATGGAGTTCTGCACCGAGCACATCCCGGCATACAAGCCCTTGTCGGTCTCCGGCTACCACATCCGCGAGGCCGGGTCGACGGCCGCGCAAGAGCTCGCCTTCACACTCGCCGACGGCTTCGGGTATGTCGAGCTGGGTCTGTCCCGCGGACTGGACATCAACACCTTCGCGCCGGGGTTGTCGTTCTTCTTCGACGCGCACGTCGACTTCTTCGAGGAGATCGCCAAGTTCCGCGCGGCGCGGCGCATCTGGGCCCGCTGGATGCGCGACGTCTACGGCGCGACCAGCGAGAAGGCGCAGTGGCTGCGCTTCCACACCCAGACCGCCGGCGTGTCGCTGACCGCACAGCAGCCCTACAACAACGTCGTGCGCACCGCGGTCGAGGCGCTCTCGGCGGTTCTCGGCGGGACGAACTCGCTGCACACCAACGCCTTGGACGAGACGCTGGCCCTGCCGACCGAGCAGGCTGCCGAGATCGCGCTGCGCACGCAGCAGGTGCTCATGGAGGAGACCGGTGTGGCTAACGTCGCCGACCCGCTCGGCGGCTCCTGGTATGTCGAGGCGCTCACCGACCGGATCGAGGCCGAGGCCGAGGCCATCTTCGACACGATCCGCCGCATGGGTGAACGGGGCCGGTCGCGATCTGCCGACGGCACCATCAGCCACCCGATCGGCCCCATGACCTCGGGGATCCTGCGGGGCATCGAGGACGGCTGGTTCATGTCGGAGATCGCCGACGCCGCCTTCCAGCACCAGTTGGCCCTGGAGAAGGGCGACAAGCGCATCGTCGGGGTCAACTGCCATACCGACTCGGTGAGCGTGGATCTGGAGATCCTCAAGATCAGCCACCAGGTGGAGACCGACCAGGTCCAGGCACTCGTCGCGCGCAAGGAAGGGCGTGACGGCGCCACGGTCCGGTCCACGCTCGACGCGATGGTCGCGGCGGCCCGAGAGGGGTCCAACGTCATCCCGGCGATGCTCGACGCCGTCCGGGCCGAGGCCACCCTCGGGGAGATCTGCGGCGCCCTCAAGGGTGAGTGGGGGGAATACCGCGAACCGGCCCGGTTCTAGGCCGCCGATTTGCCGCAGCGCACCGTGGTGTGCCTAAGGTTGACGACCGCCTGACCGACGCCGAGGACCCCCGTGAGCCGATTCCTGTCCACCCCACGCGCGTTTGTCGCTGTGGCGTGCGCCGTTGTCGGGGCCGCCGTGGCCGGGGTCGGACTGTGGTTTGCCGCCGTCATCGGCCCGTCGGGCGAGCTGGCGTTCGACGTGCGGACGACCAAACCGCTGGTGCTCACCCCCGACGTGCTCAATCGAGTCGATGTCCCGGTCGTCGTCACCGTGGAGGGTTCCGGCTCGTCGGCGCTGTTCGTCGGCCGCGCACCCGCGGCCGACGTGGCTGCCGTGGTCGGCAGCGCGGAACGGGACGAAGCGGTGGCTGCGACGTTCCCGGGCGAGACGGTGACCACCAAGACCGTCGGCACCGGCCGGCTCGACGACCCGCGGGACCTCGACATGTGGTGGGAGGTTGCCGACCATGGCAAGACCGCCCGCCTCGAGCTTTCGCAGGCCGACGCACCAGAATCGGTCCTGGTCCTTCCGGCCACCGGCGAGCAGGTGCGGGCTACGGTGACCATGACCAGAGGCGCATGGTTCGTCCAGGCGGTGACCGTCCTGGCCGTGGGGCTGGTCATCGTGGCCTTCGCGCTGGGCTGGCTGGTCCGCCTCTCCCGCGGGAGCCGGTCATGACTCGGCGCTGGAGGTGGGCTGCCGCCCTCGTCACGGTCGGTGCCCTGTCCGGGTGTGCACCGGTGGACGGCGCGCTCGGCATCCACGACGCGCCCACGGTGGCCGCCACCCATGGGGCCTTGCCGCAGGGCCGGGCCGAGGATCTCGCGGCCGACCTGTTCCGCGCCAAGGCCAAGGCCACCGCGCCGGGGGAGTCCGGAGTCACGGCCCGCAAGGCGGTGTATGACGGCGTGGCCCTGACGGCCGCCAACGCGGAGGCCAAGCTGGCCGACACCCTGTCCGCCCAGGTGCGGGCGGAGCTGAAGAGCACCGGCGATGCTCCGGAGATCCTCGCCGTCTCCACCGGGACGGCATACCCGCGGCAGATCATCGCCCGGACCACGCTGGCCAAGAGCGGGCTCCCGGTGCTGCATCTGCTCGTGGCCAAGAGCCTGCGCTCGCCATACCAGTTGGTGGCCAGCGCCCGGATGGTCCCGGGCAGCGCGGTGAGCCCCTTCGACGCCATCACCGACGGTTCGGCCCCCATCGGTGACGGTGCCGGTCTGGTCATTTCTCCCGACGAGATCCTCAAGACCCTGCCGGCATCGCTGAACTACCCGACCCCGGCCGATCGCGACCCGCGGGTCGGCGAGGACCCCTGGACGACCCAACTGCTGGCCTCAGTGAGGGACAAGGCCAAGGCGCTGAAGGCCCTGGCGACGATCAGCCAGACCCACGTCAGTCGCGGGGTCCTCGGCGGGCTGCGTTCGGCACCGGGGCACGGCGCCCTCGTCTTCGTCGCGCTCGAACGCGAGGACGTGTTGCTCAACCGCACCGGGGCCACCATCACCCCGACCAAGGCCTTCACCGCGTTGTCGACGGTGACTTCGGTGAAGTCCGAGGCGGCGACGAAGACCCTGGAGTTTCTCGTCCTGCAGGTCCCCGAGACCGGCACGGCCTCCGTCGTCGCGGCCAGCGAGCAGCTCTTTGCCGCCGAGGGGCGCTGACCGGAGAATGTCCGCATGACCCAGCAGCCCTTCACCGCTGCCGCGCTGCGCGGCGCCGTCGATCTCTCGGCACTCAAACGCCCCGCCGCCTCGAGCCCAGGTCCGGGTGCGGCTGCCGGCCCGGCGCCCGGCTCCGGAGGCAGCAACGTGCTCGTCGAGGCCGGCGACGCGACGTTCCAGGACGTCGTGACGACCAGCCTGCGACTGCCCGTCATCGTGGTGCTGTGGTCCAGCCGGCTGGTCCAATCGCGCGACCAGGTCGCCGCGATGGTCGCCGCCTCGCACCGCAGCGGCGGGCGCTTCCAGGTCGCGTCGGTGGACATCGACGCCAACCCCGGTCTGCAGCAGGCCTTCGGCGTCGACCGGGTCCCGATGACGGTGGCTGTCATCCAGGGGCAGCCGGTCCCGCTCTTCATCGGGTCGATGCCCGACGCCGATGTCGACGCCGTGGTCGAGCAGGTCGCGGCGATGGCGGTGCAGAACGGCCTCACCGGGCGGGTCGACCTCGGCGTCGACGGGGCCGACGGGACGACCGAAGAGCCCGCCGAGCTTCCGGCCCACCTCCAGGCGGCGTATGACGCGATCGAGGCCGACGATCTGGACACCGCCGTGGCGATCTACGAGACGGCGCTCAGCGCCAACCCGGGCGACGACGAGGCCAGGATCGGCTTGGCGCAGGTGCGATTGCTCCAGCGCACCCGAGACCTGGATCCGGGCGTGGTCCGCGCGGCCGCGGCCGCCCAGCCCGACGATGTCGCTGCGCAGATCCGCTGTGCCGACCTGGACATGGTCGGTGGCCACGTCTCGGACGCCTTCGCCCGGCTGGTGGATGCCGTGCGGCGCACCGACGGTGACTCGCGCACCGCCGCGCGGGACCATCTGCTCGGCCTCTTCGAGATCGTCGGCGCCGGTGACCAGCGGGTCGGCGTCGCCCGACGCAACCTCATGAGCGCCCTGTTCTAGGCACCGCCCACAGGGCGGCACGACGTGGCCCGGCCTACGGTCAGGCGCTGTCGACCGAGGTGAGCGCCTCCTCGCCGTCGGCGACGGCCCGGGGGTTCCCCGCCAGGTGCCAGGTGTAGCCCCGCACGGTGACCAGCCGGCTGGTGCCGGCGGCGCCGTGCACCAGCGCCTGCCCCGGGAGCCAGTCCCACTCAGGGGCGCTGTGATGTGCGTAGAGCCCCAGGCCGCCGCTGGCGACCTGGGCCAACTCCATCGAACCCGAGCCGAGCATCCGCACCGTGGCGGCTCTGCGGACCATCGCGACGAACGGCTCGGCGAGGTCGGTCAGCGTGAACCGGGTCGGGTGCAGGTAGGCCGCCAGGCTCGTCTCGCCGAGCGGTCGTTCGTCGAGCGGGCGGACGCGTCGGCCGTCGCGGGTTGTCGGCACGTCCGGGCCGCCGACCCAGACGGTGTCGGTTTGCGGGTGGTAGACCGCGCCGAGCACGGCCTGACCGTCGACGGCCAAGGCGACTGCGGAGCACCACGTGCCCAGGCCGCTGACGAAGTTGTATGTCCCGTCGACCGGGTCGATGACCCAGGTGCGCCCCGACGTGCCGATGGTCGAGGCGCCCTCCTCCCCGACGACACCATCCGCCGGGCGGGCCGATGCCAGCGTCCGGGTCACGAGCTCCTCGGCGGCGTGGTCGGCGTCGGTGACCAGGTCGGTCACCGACGTCTTGCGCTGCGCGTTGAGGCCCGCCTCGCGCATCCGGGCGGCCAGTTGCCCGGACTCGGACACCAGCGACGCAGCGAGCTCGACGTCCGACGGGCTGGGGATCACCGGTCAGCCGCCGAGGGCCGCGGCCACGACGGCGCGAGCCTCCTCCTGCACCGCGGCGAGGTGCTCCGGGCCGCGGAAGGACTCGGCGTAGATCTTGTAGACGTCCTCGGTGCCCGAGGGCCGGGCCGCGAACCACGCGTTGTCCTTGACCACCTTCTGGCCCCCTTTTTTGGCCCTTTTGCCGGGGGTGGCGGTGTGCCTTTCGTTGATCGGCTCACCGGCGAGGGTGGTCGCTGTGACGTCCTGCGGGGACAGCGCTGCGAGTTTGGCCTTCTCCTCCCGGCTCGCGGGAGCGTCGATGCGCGCGTATGCCGGTGCGCCGTGGCGCTGCACCAGGGCGTCATACCGCTGGCTGGGCGTCAGGCCGGTCACGGCCAGGATCTCCGAGGCGAGTAGCGCCAGCAGGATGCCGTCCTTGTCCGTGGACCAGACGGTGCCGTCGTGGCGCAGGAACGATGCGCCGGCGGACTCCTCGCCGCCGAACCCGACCGACCCGTCGAGCAGGCCGGGGACGAACCACTTGAACCCGACAGGTACCTCGATGAGTCGGCGCCCGAGGTCGCCGGCTACTCGGTCGATCATCGACGACGACACCAGGGTCTTGCCGATCGCGGTGCCCTCGGCCCAGCGGGGGCGCGCCCCGCCATACAGGTAGTCGATGGCGACGGCGAGGTAGTGGTTGGGGTTCATCAGGCCGGCGTCGGGGGTCACGATGCCGTGCCGGTCGGCGTCGGCGTCGTTGCCCGTGGCGATCTGGAAGCGGTCCCGTTGGGCGATGAGCGAGGCCATCGCGTAGGGCGAGGAGCAGTCCATGCGGATCTTGCCGTCCCAGTCCAGCGTCATGAACGGCCAGGCCGGGTCGACCACGGGGTTGACGACGGTCAGATCCAGGCCGAGCCGCTCGGCGATCTCGCCCCAGTAACCCTCCGAGGCCCCACCGAGGGGGTCGGCGCCGATGCGCACCCCGGCGGAACGGATGGCGTCGATATCGAGGGCGTTCGGCAGGTCCTCGACGTAGGTGCCGAGAAAGTCATACCGGGCGCACGCACCCAGCGCCGTCTCGAACGGGGTCCGCCGCACCCCGGCCAGGCCGGCGGCGATGAGCTCGTTCGCGCGCGCCGCGATCCAGCTCGTCGCGTCGGTGTCGGCGGGCCCACCGTGCGTGGGGTTGTACTTGAACCCGCCGTCGGCAGGCGGGTTGTGCGACGGCGTGACGACGATGCCGTCGGCCAGGCCGCGCCCGGTCGACGCGGCGTCCAGCCGGGGCTGGTTGACCCGGAGGATGGCGTGCGAGACCGCCGGGGTCGGCGTGAAGCCGTCACGGTCGTCGATGAGGACCTGCACCCCTGAGGCGACGAGCACCTCGATCGCCGAGCGCCAGGCCGGCTCGGACAGCGCGTGGGTGTCCCGACCGAGGAACAGCGGCCCGTCGACCCCGACCGAGGTGCGGTATTCCACGATGGCCTGGGTCGTGGCGAGGATGTGCGCCTCGTTGAACGCGGTCTTCAGACTCGACCCGCGGTGGCCGGAGGTGCCGAAGACCACCCGCTCGTCCGGGTTGGCCACGTCCGGGACGCGGTCGTAGTAGGCATCCACCAAGGCGGTGATGTCCGTGAGGTCCTCGGCCTGGGCGAGCTGTCCGGCTCGTGGGTGGGTCGACATACGACGATCCTTTCAGCCTTCGTCCGGGACGAGCCAGACGGCGGACAACGCAGGGACGACGAGGTTGACCGCGGCGGGGTGTCCCGCCCACGGGTGCGGCTCGGCCTCGAGCACCGCTCCGGTCGAGGAGGGCGCCCACGGGTGGTAGCCGGCGGTGTCCATGACCACCCGCCACCGGCCTCCGCGCGGCACGCCGATCCGGTAGGCGTGGTGGGTCTCACCGCTGAAGTTGATGACCACCGCCATGACCGGGGCGTCGGTGGCCACGTCGCCGCGCCCGATGCGCAGGAACGAGATGGTGTTGGCCGGGGCGTCGTCGGCGTTCAGCCAGGAGAAGCCCGCCGGGTCGTCGTCGAGTTCCCAGAGCTCGCGCCGTAGGGCGTACAGGTGGTTGAGGTCCTTGACGAGCGCGTGCACACGCTGGTGTGCCGGTTGGTCGAGCAACCACCAGTCCAGGGAGCGGCCATCGGCCCACTCGGCCTCCTGGGCGAACTCGCCGCCCATGAAGAGCAGCTGTTTGCCGGGGTGGGACCACATGTAGGCCAGATAGGCCCGCACCGTGGCCAGTTGCTCGTCCCGGCTTCCGCGCGCCTTGCGCAGCAACGAGCCTTTGCCGTGGACGACCTCGTCGTGGCTGATCGGCATGACGAAGTGCTCGGAGTACTGATACATCAACGCGAAGGTCAGGTTGTTGTGGTGGTACTGGCGGAAGATCGGCTCCATGCCCAGGTAGCGCAAGGTGTCGTTCATCCAGCCCATGTTCCACTTCAGCGCGAACCCGAGGCCGCCGGCTTCCGTGGGCGCGGTCACCCCGGGCCACGAGGTCGACTCCTCGGCGATCATCATCGTGCCGGGGACCCGCTTGGCCGTCGTCGCGTTGGCCTCCTGGAGCAACTGGACGGCTTCGAGGTTCTCCCGGCCGCCGAACCGGTTCGGCACCCATTGGCCGGGGCGACGGGAGTAGTCGAGGTAGAGCATCGAGGCGACGGCGTCGACCCGCAGACCGTCGATGTGGAACTCCTCGAGCCAGTAGACCGCGTTGGCCACGAGGAAGTTGCGCACCTCGGGGCGGCCGAAGTCGAAGACGTGGGTGCCCCAGTCCGGCTGGTCGCCGCGGCGCGGGTCCGGGTGCTCGTAGAGCGGGCCGCCGTCGAACCGGGCCAGGGCGAACGCGTCGCGGGGGAAGTGCGCCGGGACCCAGTCGAGGATGACTCCGATGCCCGCCTGGTGGAGCCGGTCGACGAGGTGCCGGAACTCGTCCGGGCTGCCGAACCGGCCGGTGGGCGAGTAGTAGCCGGACACCTGGTAGCCCCAGGACGGGCCGTACGGGTGCTCCATGACCGGCAGGAACTCGACATGCGTGAAGCCCAGATCGGCGACGTAGTTGACGAGGTGCTCGGCCAGGTCCAGGTAGGAGTGACCCTGCCGCCAGGAGCCGAGGTGGACCTCGTAGATGCTCATCGCCTGCTGTTGGGCCGGCCGGGCGGCCCGCTGGGCGAGCCACGCGTCGTCGCCCCACTCGTAGTGCGAGGAGTGAACGATCGAGGCGGTCGCCGGAGCCACCTCGGTGGCCCGGGCGAGCGGGTCGGACTTGAGCCGGACCTCGCCGTCGGCGCCGCGGACCGCGTACTGGTACTTGGTGCCCTCGCCGACCCCGGGAATGAATAGCTCCCACACGCCGGAGGGGTTGAGGATCCGCATGGGGTGGCTGATCCGGTCCCAGCCGTTGAAGTCGCCCACGACATGAACGGCGGTCGCATTCGGTGCCCAGACGGCGAACGACGTCCCGCGGACCCGGCCGAGCGGGCCCTCGTACTCACGGACGTGGCTGCCCAGGACCGTCCACAGCTGCTCGTGGCGTCCCTCGTTGATCAGGTGCCGGTCGATCTGGCCAAGGGTCGGGGCGAACCGGTAAGGGTCGTCCTGCTCGTGCTCGATGCCGTCGTCGTAGGCCACGAGGAGCCGGTAGTCCTGGGTGCTGGTCACCGCTGGTGCCGTCGCCGACCAGATTCCGCCGGCGAGGTGGGCCAGCTCGAAGACGCGGCCGTCGCCCAGACGGCAGCGGACACTTCGGGCCATCGGCCGGTATGCCGTCACGGTCAGGCCGCCGGGGCCTTGGTGGTGGCCGAGCAGGTCGTGGGGCTGCGAGTGCCGTCCCGCCAAGAAGGCCAGGATGGCGCTTTCGTCGCGGATCGAGACGGTGACGGGCTCGGTCATGATCGGGGCATCCTCGTGAGACGGTCGACGGCGGCTCGGGGGATCGGCAGCCACGTCGGACGGTTGCGGGCTTCGTAGAGGACCTCGTAGACGGCTTTGTCCAGCTCGAGGGCGGCGAGCAACGAGGCGTCGAGCGCTTCGGACCCGCCGCCCTCACCGTACCCCGCGAGGTAGGCGGCCCGGCACTGCGCGGCCCAGTGCTGTGCCGCCGTTGCCGTCTCGGGCCGGCTCAGCGACTGCGTCCCGGCGGCGTAGTCGAAGGATCGAAGCATGCCGGCAACGTCTCGCGCCGCGAGGTCGGGCTGGCCGCGTTCGGCCAGCGGGCGCAGTGGTTCGCCCTCGAAGTCGAGGAAGACCCACCCTCGACCGGGCGCGTCGATGACCTGACCGAGGTGCAGGTCGCCGTGGATCCGATGCAGCGTCGGCCAGGGGCCGGCCACGGCCACGTCATAGATCCCCTCGATGGCCGAGCGCGAGTCGGCGAGCCCAGGGACCTGCGCGATGGCCGCGTCGAGGCGCTGATGCAGGCTCGCGGCCAGTCGGTCCCGGTGGGCCGCGGTGGGCTCCTCGGTCGGCAGTGCGGCGGCGAGCAGGCCGTGGATCTGGGCGGTGGCCGCACCGAGCTCGCGCATCCGATCGGTGAGGTCGCGGCCCTCGGCCACGGCCTCGAGGGCCACGCGCCACGCGTCGCGGGTGTCGGGGACGAACTCCTGCGCGAACGCCAGGTGGCCCTCCGGTCCCTCCGCCAGCCAGGTGCCCGCGACCCACCCCGCGACACCGGCGATATGCCGGCAGCCTGCTGCGGCGAGCGCCGACTGGAGGACGATGTCCGGATTCGGGCCGGGAGACAGGGCCCGGAACACCTTGACGATGACCGATCCGGCCGACTGACCGGAGCCGGTCTGCAGGTCGCAGATGATCGACGTGTTGGACTGCTCGCCGGTCAGCACCCGTGAGGCGGCGACCCACCGTGCCGGGTCGCCGACGCCGTGGCCGTTGAACGCCCATTCGGCGGTGTCGCTGTCGGTGCTCGATTGGGCGTCCACCCAGCCCTGGAGGAAACGCCACAGCTGCGCGGCATACACCGGGTCGTGCGGTGCGTCATAGACGTATCGGGTGCCGAGGACACTGTGCTCCATCGTCCCGACCAGGGCTTGCTCGGCCCCGGCCAACGGCGCGGCGCGATAGGTCAACGGGATCTGGTAGACCGCCGCCGGGGTCGTCGCGTCGTCACGCACCACCACCGTCTCGATGCCCACCTCGCCGGCGGGGTCGTCGAGTCGGTACCCCCGCAGGCGGCTCAGCGCCGGCGTGTGTCCCTTGCCGGCATACCAGCGTTGCGACCCGATCCATGCGGCGACGAGGTCGAGCTTGGTCGGGGTCAGGGTTGCGTGGTGAATGGTCGCCATGGGCTCACTCGCGAGGGGCGCGGCCGGTCACCATGGCTCCACCACCAGGATGTGGACCGGCTCGGTCTCCGGGCCGACCCGCACGTAGTTGTGCTCGCCCCACGACCACTGCTGGCCGGTGACCAGGTCGTGGGCGGCGAACCGGTCGTTCCACCCCAGGCCGAGGTCGGGCATCTGGAGGTGGACCATCGTCTCGCGGGTCGTGTGCGGGTCGGTGTTGGCCACGACGATCACGGTGTCGCGCCGCCCATCCGGGAGCACTCGACTCTTGGAGAAGCAGATGACGTTGGCGTCCTCCGCGGCATGGAAGCGCAGGTTGCGCAGCCAGTGCAGCGCGGGGTGGGCCCGGCGCGTGGCGTTGAGCATCGTCAGGTAGGGCGCCAGCGTCTGCCCGGCCTTGAGTCCGCCCTGCTCGTAGTCGGCCCAGCGCCGGTTCTTGTATTCGTACTTCTCGTTGTCGATCTGCTCCTCGGCGCCGGGTCGGGCGACGCACTCCATGAGCTCATAGCCGGTGTAGATACCGTATGTCGGAACGAGAAGTGCGGCCAGGGCGGCGCGCAACTTCCAAGCCGACGGGCCGCCGAACTGCATGTATGGCGTGAGGATGTCGTGAGTCGTCGGCCAGAACGAGGGCCGCATGTATGCCGCGGCGTCCCCAGCGAGCTCTCGGCAGTATTCCTGCAGCTCCCACACCGCGTTGCGCCAGGTGTAGTAGGTGTAGGACTGCTGGAAGCCGACCTTGCCGAGCGTGTGCATCATCGCGGGCTTGGTGAAAGCCTCGGCGAGCCAGATCACCTCCGGGTGTTCGGTGGCGACATCCGCGATGAGCCACTGCCAGAACTCCACCGGCTTGGTGTGCGGGTTGTCCACGCGGAACAACGTCACGCCGTGGTCGATCCAGACCTGCACCACGGCGCGCACCGCGGCGTAGATGCCCGCCGGGTCGTTGTCGAAGTTGAGCGGGTAGATGTCCTGGTACTTCTTGGGCGGGTTCTCGGCATACGCGATGGTGCCGTCGGCCCGCGTCGAGAACCACTCGGGGTGCGCGCTGACCCAGGGGTGGTCCGGCGAGCACTGCAGCGCCAGGTCCATGGCGACCTCGAGACCGAGGCCCTTGGCGGTGGCCACGAAGGCGTCGAAGTCCTCGAAGGTGCCGAGGTCCGGGTGGATGGCGTCGTGGCCGCCGTCCGGGGAGCCGATCGCGTAGGGCGATCCGGGGTCGTCCGGGCCGCCGCCGAGCGTGTTGTTCTTGCCCTTCTTGGCGGCGCTGCCGATGGGATGGATCGGGGTGAGGTAGGCAACGTCGAATCCCATCGCGGCGATCGCAGGGAGCCGCTCGGCCGCGGTCCGCAACGTGCCGGAGACCCATCGGCCGGTCGCCGGGTCGACGTGGCAGCCCTCGCTGCGCGGGAAGAACTCGTACCACGCGCCGAACAGGGCCAGCTCGCGCTCCACGAGCAGTCGATAGCGAGCACTGGCGCTGACCATGTCGCGCACCGGGCGAGCCTGCATGACCGCGCGCACGCCGTCGGAGGTGCCCGCCCGCAACCGCGCGAGGGCCGGTCGGTCGGTGTGGCGCAGAGCCGTGACCGCGTCGGTGAGGATCTCCCGTGCGCCGCCGTCGTCGGGGCCCCATTGTGCCGCCGCGCGCTCCAGCACCCGGGCGCCTTCTTCGAGCATCAACTCGACGTCGACACCAGCCTCGACCTTGATCGTCGCGTCGTGGTCCCACGTGCCGTACGGGTCCGACCATCCCTCGACCCGGTAGGTCCACCAGCCGGCCCGAGTCGGGGTGACCTCCGCGGCCCACGTGTTGAGCCCGGGGTTGGTGCACGTCATCGGCGTGAGGTGATCGACCCCGTCGGGGTCGGTCAGCACCACGGACGCGTTCACGGCGTCGTGGCCCTCCCGGAAGACCGTTGCCGTGACGGTGAAGGTCTCGTCGATGACGGCCTTCGCCGGGCGCGTCCCACCATCGACCAGGGGCGTCACGCCGATCACCGGGATGCGGCCGATCGGGGCGACTCCCTCGGGCAGCGAAGCGCTCGGGTCGAACGGTGCCGGGGTGGCCGCGCCGCGGGCCTTTCGCGAGGACGCGGAGCGTGCTGTGGCAGCGGCCTTGGCTGCCGGCTTCGCGTCGGATGTCGGCGAGGCTGCTGCCGGCTTCTTGGCCGCGGCGCGCGGGCGCGGGGTGCGGGAGGTTGGGCTCACGAAACGAACCTATCGCCCAGGGGTGTCCCGCAGGGGGGCGGTGCGCCGGTGGGTCTCGCTCGCCGGGCGGTGGGATGACGCGACCGGCCTGGACGGCCTCCCGGTCGGTGATGACCCCGCACGTATAGTGACCCCCCGTGAAAGCCATCCGCCGATTCAGCGTCCGAACCGTCCTGCCCGAGCCCATCGCCGTGCTCGGTGACCTTGCCAGCAACCTGCGATTCTCCTGGCACACCAACACGCGCGCGCTCTTCCGCAGCATCGACCCGGTCCGCTGGGCGGAGGTCAACGAAGACCCCGTCCGTCTGCTCTCCCGACTGTCGGCCGAAGAGCTCACCGCGCTCGCAGCCGATCCTGACTTCGTCGCCCGAGTTGCCGCCGCCGGCGCCGACCTCGACACCTACCTGACCGAACCCCGCTGGTACCAGCACTGGTCCACCGAGACCAACCCGGAGGCGCCGGCCTCGATCGCCTATTTCAGCCCGGAGTTCGGCATCACGCACGTCCTGCCGCAGTATTCCGGTGGCCTGGGCATCCTGGCCGGCGACCATTTGAAGTCCGCCTCCGACCTCGGCGTCCCGATCGTCGGCGTCGGCCTGTTCTACAAGACCGGGTATTTCAAGCAGTCCCTCAACCGCGACGGTTGGCAGCAGGCGACTTACCCGGTGCTCGACCCGGACGGTATGCCGCTGTCGCTGCTGCGTGAGGCCGACGGCAGCGCCGCGGTCATCGAGGTCACCCTGCCGGGGTCGCGCATCCTGCGCGCCCACGTCTGGCGGGCGCAGGTCGGCCGGGTGCCGCTGCTGCTGCTCGACTCCAACGTCGCCGACAACGACGAGGCGGCCAAGAACGTCACCGAGGCCCTCTACGGGGGCGGTGGCGACCGCCGCATCGAGCAGGAGATCCTCCTCGGTGTCGGTGGCGTCCGCGCCCTACGGTTGTGGTCGCGCCTCACCGGGGCTCCGGCTCCGGACGTCTACCACACCAACGAGGGCCACGCCGGGTTCCTCGGCGTCGAGCGCATCAGCGAGCTGGTTCGCGACGAGGGGCTGACCTTCGACGAGGCCCTCGAGGCGGTCCGGGCGTCGACCGTGTTCACCACCCACACGCCGGTCCCGGCCGGGATCGACCGGTTCGGTGCAGACAAGATCCACCTCTACTTCGGCGGCGACTGCGCCGTTCCCGGGGTGCCGCTGGACCGGCTGCTCGCGCTCGGCGCGGAGGACTACGAGGGAGGCCAGCCGGACATCTTCAACATGGCCGTCATGGGCCTGCGGGTGGCCCAGCGGGCCAACGGTGTCTCCCAGCTGCACGGCCGGGTGAGCCGCGACATGTTCGACGGACTGTGGCCAGGTTTCGACGCCTCCGAGGTGCCGATCTCCTCGATCACCAACGGGGTCCACGCGCCGACCT
Source organism: Actinomycetota bacterium (assembly GCA_052034115.1). GTDB lineage: Bacteria > Actinomycetota > Actinomycetes > Actinomycetales > Dermatophilaceae > Lutibacillus. The sequence goes on along the minus strand of JBPOIZ010000044.1, from coordinate 20,251 downwards.
GGGTCGACCCGATGTTGGCGCAGCTCATCGAGCGCTCGTTGGGGGCGTGGGACCTCGACGACCCGAACACGTGGGAGCGGGTGCCGACCATTCGCTGGGAGGATCTGTGGGCGACCAAGCGCCGGCTGCGCGAGCAGCTCGTCGGTGACGCCCGCCGCCGGGTGCGTAAGTCCTGGCTCCAGCGCGGCGCCAGCCAGGCCGAGCTCGGCTGGGTCGACGACATCCTCGACCCCGACGTGCTGACCATCGGCTTCGCTCGGCGTGTGCCGACCTACAAGCGGCTCACCCTCATGCTGCGCGACCCGGCGCGCCTCAAGCGGCTGCTCCTGCACCCGGAGCGTCCGGTGCAGCTCGTCATCGCCGGCAAGTCACACCCCGATGACGACACCGGTAAGAAGCTCATTCAGCAGATGGTCCAGTTCGCCGACGACCCCGAGGTGCGGCACCGCATCGTCTACCTGCCGAACTACGACATCGACATGGCGCAGTACCTCTACCCCGGCTGCGACGTCTGGCTGAACAACCCGTTGCGTCCGTTCGAGGCCTGTGGGACGTCGGGGATGAAGGCGGCGCTCAACGGCGGGCTCAACCTGTCCATCCTCGACGGGTGGTGGGACGAGTGGTATGACGGCGGCAACGGCTGGGCCATCCCGACCGCCGACGGCGTCGAGGACCCGGAGCGTCGTGACGACCTCGAGGCGGCAGCGCTCTACGACCTCATCGAGAACTCGGTGGCGCCACACTTCTACGACCGCGATGCGGCCGGGCTGCCAGAGCACTGGATGTCGATGGTGTCGCACACCTTCTCCACGCTCAGCCCCAAGGTGCTCGCGAGCCGGATGGTGCGCGACTACACGGAGAACCTCTACGGGCCTGCAGCGGCAGCCGGTAAGGCGCTCGACGGAGTCGGCTGGCGCGGCGCCCGCGACCTGGCGGCATACAAGTCCCGTGCTCGCAGCGCGTGGCCGGTCCTGCGGATCGACCACGTCGAGACCACCGGGGTCTCCGACTCGCCGCAGATCGGCGACGTCGTCGACATTCACGCATATGTCGATCTCGGGCCGCTGCAGCCGCAGGACGTCGAGGTGCAGTTCGTCCATGGGCGGATCACCGAGGCCGACATGCTGTGGGACACCCACCTGCTGCCGCTGAGCCTGGGGGAGTCCCTGGAGGGTCCGCGGCACCGCTTCGACGGGCAGGTGAAACTGACCCGCACCGGCTCGTTCGGCTATACCGTCCGTATCCTGCCCAAGCACCCGGCGCTGGTGTCCACCGCCGAGCTCGGCCTGGTGGCCAACGCCTGACCGGCGCCGTACGCAGACGGCCCCGCCGGGACCCATCCCGGCGGGGCCGCTACGTGACGTCACCGCTGCGAAGGCCCGGTGAGGCCCGTCGCCTAGGTGGGGTCGGCGACCCGATAGATGCGGATCGAGGCGGCCGAGACGCGCTCCACCTGCGGGTTCTCGCCCACCGGGATGATCTCGCCGGGTGCCTGCGGTCGTGAGTACGCGCTGTCCCAGATGAGCCGGTAGGCCGTTGCCCCTGGTGGCCGCGGCAGGACGATCTCGGCGTCGTGCGCCCCGCCATGCAGGACGAGCAGGACGCCGATGCCGTCGGCAGCCGCGCCGTCGAGATACATCTGGACGGTGCGGGTGTGCGGGTCCTCCCAGGTCTGCGCCGGCATGATCGCGCCGTCGGCGCCGTACCAGGCCAGGTCGGTCGACCCATCGGCGTGGATGGGCCGACCGGTGAAGAACCGCCGCTGACGAAGCACCGGGTGCTCGCGCCGCACCGCCGAGAGGAATCGGGTGGTCTCGAGGAGGTCCTGCTGCCAGGGCTCGAGGTGCCAGGAGAACCACGACATGACGTTGTCCTGGCAGTAGGTGTTGTTGTTGCCGCCCTGGCTGCGACCGAACTCGTCGCCGGCGTTGAGCATCGGCACGCCGGTGGCCAGCAGGAGGGTGCCGAGCAGGTTTCTCATCGTGCGCTCGCGGCGGCACTGCACCGTGGGGTCGCTCGTGGGGCCCTCGACGCCGTGGTTCCAGGACCGGTTGTCGCCACTGCCGTCATGGTTGGCCTCGGCGTTGGCCTCGTTGTGCTTGTGGTTGTATGCCGTCAGGTCCGCCAGCGTGAACCCGTCGTGCGCGGCGACGAAGTTGACCGACGCCGTCGGCCCGCGATCACGAGCCCAGAACAGGTCGGCCGAGCCGGCCATCCGGGTGCCCAGGTCCCGCACGCCATACCCGGGCTGGCCGGCCCCGTCGCGAGCGACGTCACCGAGCCAGAACGAGCGCGCCGTGTCGCGGAACCGGTCGTTCCACTCCACCACCGGCGGCGGGAAGGCCCCGGTGCGCCACCCGTTGATCCCGACGTCCCACGGCTCGGCAATCAGCTTGACCTGAGACAGCACCGGGTCCGTGCGCAAGGCCACGAGGAACGGATGGTCCGGGTCGAAGTCGTCGGTGCGTCCCCGGGCCAGAGCCACCATGAGGTCGAACCGGAACCCGTCGACATGTATGTGCTGGACCCAGTAGCGCAACGAATCCAGGACCATCCGGCAGGCCACCGGGTGGCGCAGGTCGAGGGTGTTGCCGCACCCGGTGACGTCGACGTCCATCCCGCGCGAGTCGAGTCGGTAGTAGGCCCGGTTGTCCAGGCCGCGCCACGACACGGTGGCACCGTCCTGACCCTGCTCACAGGTGTGGTTGTAGACGACGTCGAGGATGACCTCGATGCCGGCGCGGTGCAGCTCGCGCACCATCGACTTGACCTCGTCGACCACCCCCTGCGGGGTGCGAGCCAGGGCGTAGCGCGCGTGCGGCGCAAAGAACCCGAGGGTGTTGTAGCCCCAATGGTTGCGCAGCCCCCGCTTGACCAGATGCGGTTCGGAGGTGAAGGCCTGGATCGGCAGCAGTTCCACGGCGGTCACGCCGAGCGAGGTCAGGTAGGTCAGCGTGGCCTCGTGGGCCAGCCCGGCATACGTGCCGCGCAGCGACTCGGGCAGCCCCGGCAACCGCATCGTCAGGTTGCGCACGTGCGCCTCGTAGATCAGCGAGTCGTGCCACGGGCGGGCCGGTGCCACGTCGCCACCCCAGTCGAAGGTGTCCGTCACGACGACGCCGCGCGGGACGACCCCCGCCGAGTCGCGCTCGTCCATCGACCAGTGATCGCCGGTCAGATCGGCCCGGACGGTGTGTCCGTAGAGCTCGGGTCGCAGGGAGACCTCGCCATCGAGCGCCTTGGCGTACGGGTCGACGAGCAGCTTGTGCGGGTTGTAGCGCAGGCCCAGGTCGGGGCGCCATGGGCCGGATGCCCGCAGGCCATACCGCTGGCCGGGGCGGACACCCGGGATGCGGCCGTACCACCAGCCGTGGACCCGCTCGGTCAGGTCGACCCGCTGCTCGCTGGTGCCGGCCGTGTCCCCGGGATCGAAGAGGCAGACCTGCAGACCGTCGGCGTGCCCGGCATACACCGACACCTCCACGCCGTCCTCGACGAGCCGCACGCCCGGGGGAGGCGGGGTATCACGTCCAGTGGGTGTCGCGGCTGACATGGCCCCAAGGGTAGGCGCTCGTTACGGTGGAGCCATGACCGACCCCGCCGCCTTGCCGAACTTCCCGCCCCCGCCCGACGAGCATCCCTTGCGCGGCCGCGTCCTCGACGTCATCCAGGACCTCGGGGTGGCTCCGGCCATCGACGAGGACGGCGATGTCGCCTTCGAGATCGAGGGGCAGAAGATGTTCTGCCGCTGCCAGGACGGCGACCTGTCTGTGCTGCGGGTCTTCGGTCAGTGGCGCATCGGCGACCAGGTCCCCGACGACCTCGTCCTGCGCCTGCAACGCTGCAACGACTTCACCTTGCAGCTGAACTGCGTCAAAGCCGGCATCGTCGAGGACAACCTGCTCGTCACCGTCGAGCACGTCATCACCGCCGGGTCGGACCTGGCCGTGCTCTTCCAGGTCAGCGTCAATCTCGTCCTGCAGACCGTCCAGATGTGGAACCAGTCCTTCACCCCAACCGAGGAGCAACCATGAGTGAGTTCGTCCGCCTCGAGGTCGACGGCGGCGTCGGGACGATCCGGCTCGACCGGCCCAAGATGAACGCGCTCAACCGGCAGATCCAGGAGGAGATCCGGGCGGCCGCGGCCGAGGCCACCGCCCGCTCGGACGTGGCGGCCGTCGTCGTGTATGGCGGTGAGCGCGTGTTCGCGGCCGGTGCGGACATCAAGGAGATGCAGACGATGTCCTACACCGAGATGGTCGACGTGTCCCGGCCGCTGCAGTCGGCGATCGGAGCGGTGGCCGACATCCCCAAGCCGACGGTTGCCGCGATCACCGGCTACGCACTCGGCGGTGGCTGTGAACTCGCGTTGGCCTGCGACATCCGGATCGCTGCCGACGACGCCAAGCTCGGGCAGCCGGAGATCCTGCTGGGGATCATCCCCGGCGCCGGCGGCACCCAGCGGTTGGCCCGGCTCGTCGGCCCGGCCAAGGCCAAGGAGCTGATCTTCACCGGACGCTTCATCGACGCGGCCGAGGCCCTGCAGATCGGCTTGGTGGACCGGGTCGTGCCCGCTGCAGACGTGTATGCCGCGGCCCGGGCCTGGTGCCAGGCCTTCGTGGGCGGACCGGCTTACGCGATCCGGGCGGCGAAGGAGGCGGTCGACCGGGGGCTCGAGGTGGACCTGGCCACCGGGCTGGAGATCGAGCGGATGCTCTTCGCCGCGCTGTTCGCCACCGAGGACCGCGCGATCGGGATGGCGTCCTTCGTCGAGCAGGGGCCGGGCAAGGCCACCTTCGTCGGCCGGTGAGCCCGGCCGGGCCGGAGCGGGCCACCAGGGGCACCGTCGCGGGTCCGCTCGGCGGGGGCGTCGGTGAGCAGTTGGACGTCCTCGTCGCCTACGTCCCCGTCGAGTCCACCGAGACGGTCCTCGCCGCGGTGTTCGCGGCCGGTGCGGGTCGACTCGGCCGGTATGCCGAGTGCGCCTTCGTCACCGCCGGTCGCGGGCAGTTCCGTCCGCTGGATGGTGCCCTGCCGGCCGTCGGATCCGTCGGGCGGATGGAGCAGGTCGACGAGCACCGGATCGAGGTCATGATGCCTCGGTCCTGCGCTGCTGCGGTCGTCGCGGCACTGCGGTCGGCGCATCCGTACGAGGAGCCGGCCTTCCACGTCCTGCACACCGCAGAGGCGACGGGCGGCTGGCGCTGATGGTGGCCCCGAACGAGCCGCCGCCGGGGGTGACAGCGCAGGCGGCCGAGGTGCGGACCCTCGTCGCGCAGGTCTCGCCACTGGCCGAGGTCGAGATCGAGCGGTGGGTCGCGCACCGGGAGGTGCTCATCGCGGACGTGGCGCAGCGGGACGAAGCCGCCGAGTGGGCCGCCATTGCCTACCTGGATCGGTTGGCTGCCATCGGGCGTGCGCCCGCGGCCGCGGCCGCGCTGTTGGAGTCCGCGGCCCGGGCTGCGGACGCGAGCGGGGAGGTGGCGGTGCAGCGCCAGGTCGCGCTGGACACGCTCCTGCTCCAGGCCCGATCGCGGGGCGGTCCGCGCCACGAGACGCTGCGACGTCAGGCCGAAGCCCTGCTGGAGACCTTGGAGGCCGACGGACACGCCGCGGAAGCCGCTGCGGGGTGGCGGGCGATGGCCCTGGCTTCACGGGGCGGCGGCGACGAGTTCGTCGCGCTGTTGCGCTCGGCGCGGTTGCACCGGCAGATCGGCCAGCCCTTGCGCGAGGCCCTGCTCCTGGTCGAGGCGGCCCGTTCGTTGGGTCCGGATCACGCCGACTCCGACGAGGTGCTGGGCCGCGCGCGGACCATCGCCGAGGGCGCGGAGCACGCTGTCCTGCGGGCGCTGGTCGGTGAGACCGCCGCGCGGTTCGCGGCGGCGCGTGACCAGGTGACGGACGCCATACTGCTGGCCCGGGAGGCGTTGGACCAGGCGACCGGGACTCAGCTCGAACCGGGCACCCGGGTCCTGCTCGGTGACCTGCTCGTCGCGGTCGAGAGGTGGGGTGAGCTGGAGCAGGTGGCCCGGGGCGCCGTCGAGCTGGCCGACCGTTCCGGCGATCCGCAACTGGCCGCGATGTCGGCTCGGCACCTCGGCCTGGCGCTGGTCGAGCAAGGTCGGTATGACGAGGGCGCTGCGCGACTCCAGGAGGCGCTCGACACCGCCCGACACCGCCTCCCCGAACTCGCCGGGCCGACCGGCTGGGCGCTGGGCCGGGCTCAGGCCATGCGCGGCGCTCATGAGGAGTCCCGCGCCGCCTATGCGGCGGCCGCGACCGCCTTTGAGGCGCAGGGCCGTCGCTCCGAGGCCGCCCAGGCCCATTTCGAGGCCGGGGAGCGGGCCTGGGACCTGAGCGACCTCGACTCGGCCCGCGAGCATTTCGCCGCAGCCGCCGGGCACGCCAGCGCGGTGGCGGACCTGTGGGTCCTTGCGGCAGCCGAGCGGGGCCAGGCGGCGCTACGCATGATGCGCGGCGACCCGAAAGGTGGCCTGGACGATCTCGATGGTGTCGCCTCGCTCGTCGCCGCGCGCGCCGCCGCACTGGGCCACCCGGATGCACACGAGTGGCCGGAACGCCTGTTCGTCTCCGTCATGCGGCAAGGGGCGGTGCTCCTCGCGGCGGCCGGTGAGCCGCAGGCCGCCGCTGATCGCTGCGCCGCCGCCGCCGACCTGTGCACCGGCGTGGCCGCCCTCATCCTCACCGCCGACCAGGGTCGGTTTCTCGCCGAGGCCGGCAGGGCCCGCAGTGCGCGTCGGCTGCTCGAGGAGACCTTGCCGCACCTCGTCGGCGCGGAGCTCGACCCCATCCGGATCGAGACGGCGACCGCCTGGGCCCGAGCGTTGGCAGAGCACGGGCAGCAGGCCGAGGCCGACCTCGTCCGGGAGCGCTTTGGGCCCGGCGCCGGTCAGCCGGACGTCTCGGGCCCGTCGTAGCGCCCTACGTGGTGCGCGTTACGTGCCATCGGTCCCTACCGGCGCTGCGGCGGCTGGGATGATGGGGGTGGTGCGCGCGGTCAAGTTACCCGCGGGTAACATGGTGCGCGCAGTGTTCCGACCCCACGAGTGGACAGGACGTTCCAGGCATGAACATCGTCGTCTGTGTCAAGCATGTGCCGGATGCCCAGGGCGACCGGACCTTCCGGGAGAGCGACAACACGACGGACCGGGCCAACGTCGACGGTCTGCTGTCCGAGCTCGACGAGTACGCCGTCGAGGCGGCCTTGCAGCTCGTCGAGGCCGACGGCGGTGAGGTCACCGTGGTGACGATGGGGCCGGACCAGGCCTCCGACGCCATCAAGAAGGCGCTGCAGATGGGCGCGGACAAGGGCGTCCACATCTGCGATGACGCCATCCACGGCTCCGACGCCATCGCGACCTCGCTGATCCTGGCCAAAGCGGTCGAGAAGGTCGGCCCCGTCGATCTGGTGCTGACCGGCATGGCCTCGACCGACGGCACGATGGGCGTTGTCCCCTCGATGCTCGCTGAGCGGCTCGGGCTGCCCCAGGTGACCTTCGCCTCCGAGCTCAACGTCGCCGGCGGCACGGTGACCGCACGCCGCGACGGCGACGCGGGCTCGCAGACCATCGAGGCCGCACTGCCGGCCCTGGTCTCGGTGACCGACCAGATCAACGAGCCGCGCTACCCCTCGTTCAAGGGGATCATGGCCGCCAAGAAGAAGCCGGTCGAGACCTGGTCGCTGGCCGATCTCGGTGTCGACTCCGCATCGGTGGGGCTCGGCGCTGCGTGGACCACCGTGACCGCGTTCGCGGCTCGCCCGCCCCGCGGTCAAGGCGTCATCGTCACCGACGACGGCACCGGGGCCGACCAACTGGTGTCCTTCCTGTCCGAACGCAAGTTCGTCTGACCCGCACCGACATACCGAGGAGAAACAGTCATGGCTGAAGTCCTGGTCCTGGTTGACCACGCCGACGGTTCGGTGCGCAAGACCACCACCGAACTGCTCACCATCGCCCGCCGGTTGGGCGAGCCCAGCGCCGTCTTCGTCGGGGCAGGTCTCGACCAGGCGCGTGAGACCCTGGCCCGGTTCGGGGCCGAGAAGATCTATGCAGCCGAGGTCGGCGACATCGCCGGCTTCCTGGTGGCCCCGCAGGCCGAGATCCTCGCCCAGCTCGTCGGTGCCGCGGCACCCGTAGCAGTCCTCGTGGCGTCCTCCGCCGAGGGCAAGGAGATCGCCGCCCGGCTCGCCATCAAGATCGGTTCGGGCCTGATCACCGACGCTGTCGACGTGCAGCTGGGGGACGGTGGCCCGGTGACGACCCAGTCCGCCTTCGCCGCGTCCTACACGGTCAACGCCAAGGTCACCACGGGCACGCCGATCATTGCGGTCAAGCCCAACTCCGCAGCCCCGCAGGAGGTCGCCGGGGCCGCCACCACCGTGGCAGTGGACTACACCGTCTCCGACGCGGCCCGCCGCGCCCGGATCACCGCTACCGTCCCCAAGGCCAAGACCGGCCGGCCGGAGCTGACCGAGGCCGCCATCGTCGTCTCGGGTGGGCGGGGCACCGGCGGCGACTTCTCGCCGGTCGAGGCGTTCGCCGACGGCCTCGGTGCCGCCGTGGGCGCCTCCCGCGCAGCGGTCGACGCCGGGTGGTACCCGCACACCACGCAGGTCGGCCAGACCGGCAAGCAGGTCTCACCGTCGCTGTATGTCGCGTGCGGCATCTCCGGCGCCATCCAGCACCGGGCCGGCATGCAGACTTCCAAGACGATCGTGGCGGTCAACAAGGACCCGGAGGCACCCATCTTCGAGTTGGTCGACTTCGGCGTCGTCGGTGATCTGTTCACCGTCCTGCCGGACGCGACGAGCAAGGTCGCCGCAGCCAAGGGCTGACGAACCCACTGGCGCCACGCCGCCCGGCGCGACGCCGCCTGACAGACACCACCTGGGGCCGTGGGCGCCGGGGCATACACTGCTCCGGTGCTCACGGCCCGCGCCTATCTCGACCATGCGGCGACCACGCCGATGGTCCCCGAGGCGATCGAGGCCATGGCTCGAGTCATGGCCACCGTCGGCAACGCGTCGTCGCTGCACACCTCCGGGCGGGGCGCCCGCCGGTTGGTCGAGGAGTCGCGCGAGTCGATCGCCGAGGTTCTCGATGCCCGGCCCAGCGAGGTCGTCTTCACCTCAGGTGGCACGGAGGCGGACAACCTTGCGGTCGTCGGCACCTATCGCGCCCGTCGTCGGGCCGATCCGCGGCGGCGCCGCCTGATCGTCGGGACGACCGAGCACCACGCCGTCCTCGACGCCATCGACCACCTGGTGACGAACGAGGGCGCCGTCGTGTCGTGGGCCGAGTGCGGTCCGGACGCGGTGGTCCCGGCCGAGGCCGTGGCGCAGGCGATCGGGCCGGACGCGAGCGACGTGGCGCTGGTCTCGGTCATGTGGGCGAACAACGAGGTCGGCTCGGTCTCGCCGGTGCGCGCGATTGCCACGGTGGCCGCCGAGCGCGGCGTTCCCTTCCACACCGATGCGGTCCAGGCGGTCGGCCAGCTCGACGTGTCGTTCGCGACCAGCGGCGCCCACCTCCTGGCGCTCAGCGCGCACAAGGTCGGCGGTCCGGTCGGAGTGGGCGCACTGCTCGTCTCCCGTGACCATGCCCTCCAGCCGTTGACGTATGGCGGTGGCCAGGAGCGACAGATCCGCTCCGGCACCCTGCCGGTCGCTGCGATCGTCGGGCTGGCAACCGCCCTTCGTCATACTGCCTCGACCCAGCAGGCCGGCGTGGCGCGGCTGGCCACGTTGCGCGACCGGCTCGCGACCGAGGCCCTGCGGCTCGTCCCTGGAGCTCGGCTCAGCGGCCCCTGGGCGGTCGGGGACACGGCGTCCCGGCTGGCCGGCAATGTCCACCTCACCTTGCCCGGGTGCGAGGGCGACTCGCTGCTCTACCTGCTCGATGCGGCCGGCGTGGAGTGCTCCACGGGGTCGGCCTGCCAGGCCGGTGTGCCGCGCCCGAGCCATGTCCTGCTCGCCATGGGGATGACGCCTCGCGACGCCCGCGGCGCGCTTCGTGTGACCCTCGGCCACACCTCGACCGACGCCGACGTGGATCGTTTCCTGGCCGCGCTGCCCGGTGCCGTCCAGCGGGCCCAGCGGGCCGAGGCCGCGACGTCGCGCGTACCGTAGGACGATGGGTCGGCTCGTGGCGGCGATGAGCGGTGGGGTGGACTCCGCCGTGGCTGCGGCGCGCGCCGTCGCAGCCGGGCATGACGTCATCGGCGTCCACCTGGCCCTGAGCAAGAGCGCCGCGACGCTGCGGGAGAGCGCTCGTGGCTGCTGCACCCTCGAGGACGCGGCCGATGCTCGCCGGGTGGCTGACCTGTTGGAGATCCCGTTCTACGTGTGGGACCTCTCGGACCGGTTCGATCAGGACGTGGTTGCGGACTTCGTGTCCGAGTACGCCGCCGGCCGCACACCCAACCCGTGCATCCGCTGCAACGAGAAAGTCAAGTTCGCCGCGTTGCTCGACAAGAGCCTGGCCCTGGGCTTCGACGGGATCGTCACCGGTCACTACGCCCGGATCGTCCGCGGATCCGCAGGGTCGGTCGAACTGCACCGCGCCCACGACCGGTCGAAGGACCAGTCCTATGTCCTGGCCACCTTGACCGGCGACCAGCTCCGGGCCGTCCATCTGCCGTTGGGGGAGGACCGCAAGGAAGAGGTCCGCTCCGCTGCGGCCGCCCTTGGGTTGCCGGTGGCTGCCAAGCCGGACAGCCACGACATCTGCTTCATCCCCGACGGAGACACCCGCGCGTTCCTGTCCACCCGGCTGAGGCAGGAACCGGGGCCCGTGGTCGACGAGACTGGTGCGGTCGTCGGTCGGCACGAGGGCGCCGCGGGCTTCACCGTCGGCCAGCGGCACGGCCTGCGGCTCTCGACACCGGCCCCGGACGGGCGACCGAGATATGTCCTGCAGGTCCGTCCGACGGAGCACACCGTCGTGGTCGGGCCCCGCGAGTCGCTGGACGTGTCCTGGCTGACCGGGATCCGCACGGTGTGGCACGGCCCGGCGCCGGACGGCGACGTCAGGGTCGGCGCACAGGTCCGGGCGCACGGCCTGGAGGTGCCCGGGGTGGTGCGGGTTGCCGGCGAGGCAGCACACCTGCGCCTCGACGAGCCGATCTGCGGGGTGGCCCCCGGCCAGACCGTCGCCTTCTACCGCGGCACCCAGGTGCTCGGGGGCGCCACCGTCGATCTCACCTCTCCCCGGCGCGCCCCGGCCCGGTAGGTTGGCGCCCGTGGCATCGACCGGCGTGGGCTCGTGGCCGGGCAGTAGCGTCCGGGAAGCGGTCACGGCCGTGCGCGACCTGCATCACGACACGCTGCCCTACCTGCCCGAAACGCCGGCCCGCGGGCCGGGTGCGGACATCATCGGACGGGCCGCCGGCCTGCTGGTCGAGTTGCCGGTCGACCTGCAACCGATGGGCTGGCGGCTGGTCGACCGACCGGGCCGGGATGCTGCCCGGACCGCCGCCGCCCATACCGAGGACCTCGACGAGCTCGCCGAGGCCTACGACGGCTATGGCGGGCGGCTCAAGGTGCAGGTGTGCGGCCCGTGGTCGCTCGGGGCCTCGGTGTGGTTGCCGCGTGGTGAGCGGGTGCTGACCGACCGAGGGGCTCGCCGCGACGTCGTCGAGTCCCTGGGCGCGGGCGTAGCGGCCTACCTGGACCGTGTCCAGCGGCTCGTCCCGAACGCCGAGCTGGTGCTCCAGGTCGACGAGCCGTCGCTGGGGGCGGTGCTGGCCGGTTCGCTGCCGACAGCCTCTGGCTACGGGCGAGTGCGCGCCATCGAGGTGACTGAGGTCCGCGACGGGCTGCGCACGCTGCTGGCCGCGGCGGGCGCCCGGCATACCGTCGTGCACTGCTGCGCGAGCGACCCCCCCATCCCGGTCCTGCGTGAGGTGGGCGCCCAGGCACTCTCGGTGGACACCACGGCGCTGCGGCCACGGCACTGGGAGGGGCTGGCCGTCGCGATCGAGGCCGGTACCAGCCTGTATGCCGGTGCGGTGCCGGACGGGGCGGGGCCCCGGCAGGCCGCCGACATCGCCGACCAGCTGCTGCGGGCCGTCGAGGACCTCGGGCTCACCGAGGCAGCCGCCCGGGACCTGACGATCACCCCGACGTGTGGCCTGGCCGGTGCGCCGTCGGTGGCCGCCGCGGTCGAGCGGACCCGCGCAGCCATCGAGACGGGGCGCCGTCTCGCGGAGGCCGGGCGCTAGCCACGGAGCCGAGGTCCGCGTCGAGCCAGCGTCAACGCGTCGCCGCCGGGGACCCCGAGCGTGACCGGCGGCGGACGGTCACTTCAGGGCGGAGCCCTTGGCGTAGTCGGCGAACGAGTGATTCCAATCGGTCCACCCGTTGCCCTCCTCGAGCGGGCGGTTCGAGCCCGTGACGATGACGGGATCGCCCATGAGGAAGGTGTTGTAGGCCCAGATCGCCCGGTCGGTCGTCAATCCCACACAGCCGTGGCTGACGTTTGCGTAGCCGTGGTTGCCGGCCGACCACGGCGCGGCGTGGATGTATTCGCCGGACCAGGTCAGCCGCATGTTCCACGACACATCGAGGTCATAGAAGTCGGGGTTGTTCTTGTCGGTGGTGTCCGACTTCATCCGCACCTTCGGCTCGTGGCCCATGATCACCTTGGTGCCATACCGGGACTCGAAGCCTGGCTTACCGCCGGTCATCGGCAGGCTGTTGATCAGCTTGCCGCCGACGTAGACGTTCATCCGGTGCGCGTTGAGGTCGACCTTTGCGACGAGGCTTCGGGCGACGGTGAAACTGCCCTTGAGGTCGTTCTGTCCATACCGGCCCTCGCCGGCCGGGACGCCGTTGAGCTTGGCGTCGAGCGTGACCTTCGTGCCGGGTTTCCAGAACTTCTCCGGCCGCCAGTGGATCTCTCGGTCACTGACCCAGTGCCAGGTGCCCTTCTGCTTGGGGCTGGTGGTGACCGTCATGGCCCGTTCGAAATCTGCCTTGCGGGTGACCGGCAGATCGAAGGACACCACGACGGGCATCGCGACACCGACATTGGTGCCGTCCCCGGGGATGGGGTAGGGCAGGACTTCCTCGTCGTGGGTCATCGTCCGGGTCTTGAAGGTGATCGACCGGGTCGCCTCCACGCCGTCGGCATTGGTGCCCTGCGCCTGGAGAAGGTAGGTGCGTCCGGGGTCGAGGAAGCGCGTCGCTGCCCACGACGACTTGTCCTCGGAGAGCTTCCCGGGCACCTTGCCAGGGTTTTCCTTCCACTCGCCCTTGGCGGTCAAGGTCACCGAGTCCAAGGTGCCCTCGCTGGCCCACACGGTGACCGCAGAGTTGACCTCGACGGTTGCGCGGTCGGCGAGGTTCGACTCGAGCTGGACCGGGGGAGCGGCCACCACCGTGGGCGTGGGGCTTGCACTGGCCGACGGGGTGCCGCTCACCGGGCGAGCGCTCGGGGTGGCGCCCGATGCGGCCGTGCACGCCGACAGGACGATCGCGGCCAATGCCGTCAGGGCGATCCCGTGATGAACCCGGGCAAAGCGCATATCCATCTCCCCTAGGGGCGTGTCACACCGACCCGGACTGGGCGGGCTCCTCCATTGTGACGCATTGCGCCCACATTGATGTATCGCGACGTCATACCAGCGCGTTGGCGTCCCTCGCGCGGCCGTGCAGGGCGGCCGGCATACCCGGGTTGTCGGTGCGGTGGGGGAGGATGTCGCCGTGACCGAGACACCCTCGAGCGACGCGGCGGCGACCGATCGGCACCGCTGGGCCGAGTTGGCCGAGCGCGTTCGGGCGCACCAGGTGGCCTACCACCTCATGGACGCCCCGACGATCAGCGACGGAGAGTATGACGCCTTGGTGCGCGAGTTGCTCGCGCTGGAGGACGCGCACCCCGATCTGCGCACCCCGGACAGCCCGACCCAGTCGGTCGGAGCCGCGTGGTCGACCGACTTCGCCCCGGTGGCCCATCTCGACCGGATGATGAGTCTCGACAACGCCTTCTCGGCCGAGGAGCTGTCCGCCTGGGCCGACCGGGTCGAGCGCGAGGCCGGCGGCGCCGCTCACCACTTCCTGTGCGAGCTGAAGATCGACGGGTTGGCCATCAACCTGCTCTACGAGCGCGGCGTCCTGGTGCGTGCCGCCACCCGTGGCGACGGGCGCACGGGTGAGGACGTGACCCGCAACGTCATGACGATCCAGGGGGTGCCACACCGGCTCTCCGGAACCGGCCACCCTGAGCTGCTGGAGGTGCGCGGGGAGGTGTTCTTCCCGGTGGCGTTGTTCGAGCAGCTCAACGCGAGTCTGGTCGAGTCGGGGGGCAAGCCGTTCTCCAACCCGCGCAACGGCGCCGCCGGGTCGCTGCGGCAGAAGGATCCGCGGGTCACGGCCGGGCGCCCGCTGCGAATGCTCGTCCACGGCCTCGGCGCCCGGGCCGGTTTCGCGATCACCCGGCAGAGCGAGGCGTATGACGTCCTGCGCGACTGGGGCCTGCCCGTCTCGACCCGACACCGGGTGCTCGACACGTTGGCCGAGGTGCAGACCTTTGTCGACCACTACGGCGAGCACCGGCACAGCGTCGAGCACGAGCTCGACGGCGTCGTCGTCAAGGTCGACGAGGTGGCTGTCCAGGGCGTGCTCGGTGCGACGTCGCGGGCCCCACGGTGGGCGATCGCCTACAAGTACCCGCCGGAGGAGGTGACCACCCGGCTGGTCGACATCCTCGTCAACGTGGGGCGCACCGGGCGGGTGACGCCGTTCGGGATGATGGAGCCGGTCCGCGTCGCAGGGTCCACGGTGGAGATGGCGACGCTGCACAACGCGGACGAGGTCCGCCGCAAGGGCGTGCTCATCGGCGACATGGTCGTGCTGCGCAAGGCCGGAGACGTCATACCCGAGATCGTCGCCCCGGTCGTCGACCTCCGCACGGGGACCGAGCGGGAGTTCGTCATGCCGACGCACTGCCCTTCGTGTGGCACCGCCTTGGCGCCGGAGAAGGCCGGCGACAAGGACCTGCGCTGCCCCAACGCCCGGACCTGCCCGTCCCAGTTGCGCGAACGGCTCTTCGGGCTGGCCGGTCGCGGTGCCTTCGACATCGAGGCCCTCGGGTGGAAGGGTGCCGACGCGCTCTTGTCGGCCGGGGTGCTCGAGGACGAGACGTCGGTGTTCTCGCTCGGCCCGGCCGAGCTGTTGCGCGTGCCGCTCTATACGCGCGCGGCCAAGGCCGGCGACCCCGCCGAGTCGGTCGTCGGCGGTCGGGTCCTGTCGGCCAACGGGCTCAAGCTCCTGGACAACCTCGCCAAGGCCAAGGCCCAACCGTTGTGGCGCGTGCTCGTCGCACTGTCGATCCGCCATGTCGGGCCCACCGCTGCCCGGGCCCTGGCAGATCACTTCGGCTCGATGGCCGCGCTGCGGGCCGCCTCCTCCGACGAACTGGCCGCCGTCGAGGGGGTGGGGGCGGTGATCGCCGACGCGGTGGTCGAGTGGTTCGCCGTCGGTTGGCACGCCGGCATTGTCGACCGCTGGGGCGCCGACGGGGTGCGCATGGCTGACGAGCGCGACTCCTCGACTCCGCAGACCCTGGCCGGTCTGACCGTAGTGGTGACCGGGTCGCTGGAGGGCTTCACCCGCGATGGTGCCAAGGAGGCGATCCTCGCGCGCGGCGGCAGGTCGGCGTCCTCGGTGTCGAAGAACACCGACTACGTCGTTGTCGGTGAGAACGCCGGGTCCAAGGAGACCAGGGCTCGCGAGCTCGGTCGCCCGATCCTCGACGAGGCCGGTTTCGTCCGGCTGCTGGAGACTGGCTCGCCGGAGGGCTAGGCGGCTTGCCACCCATCGGTACGTCGGTGTGGGCATTCGCGCGGTGCGGTTGGGGGGACGAGCCCGACGGCGGCGGGACCGGGCGAGCCCGGCCGAGCGGCTCATCGCGCGAGCCTGGCAGAGCGGCTCACAGGGCCACGGAGGACACCGTCCCGTCGTCGTGCAGCTCGTGGACCTGGGCGCCGGCGGTCCCGGGCGCATAGGTCATCTCGGTGCCGTCATGGCGCAGACCGTAGTACGTGGCGGCGCCGCCACGCATGGTCAGCCCCCAGGGCTCGCTGACGTCATACCGCTCGTGGGTGTGGCCGGTGAGCAGGAGCCGCACGTCCGGCCGCGACGCGAGCACGCTGCGCAGCCGCTGCGCGCCCTCCAACGAGAACCATGGGTGCGTCGAGCGTGAGGCGTAGGGGTGATGCATCACCAGTGCCGTATGGCGACCGCCGGCAGGCGGCGGGTCGCCCAGTGCCTCGTGCAGCGCGTCGAGATCTGGCACCCGGCCATGGACCTGTTCGGGGATCGTCGTGTCGATCCCCACGAGCCGCCAGGCTCCGACGTCGATCACGGCGGGCCCGAACACGGTGCTCACCACGGCGGGGTCGTCGTGGTTGCCAGGGACGGCGAGCACCCTCGGGGTGAACCGACGCAGCGCGTCCAGCACCGCCCTGGCGGCTTCCTGCGAACAGTCGTCGGTGATGTCGCCGGTATGGACCACGGCCTCGAACGCCATACCGGTCGCCTGGGCGGCGGACAGGACGCTGGCGAGCCGTTCGGCCGGATCGATCGGTGGCGCCTCCTCGGTCGTACCTGGCTGGCCGGGCGCCCGCAGGTGGGTGTCGCTGACGTGAAGGATCCGCACCGTCGACATACCGGTCGACTCTACGCGGCGCCCTGGTGAGGTCGACGGCTCGCGTGACCGGACCAGGCCGAGGCCCGTCGGCGCCCTAGACTGGCGCGCATGTCCGCTCTCTCGCGCGACGATGTCGCGCACCTTGCGATGCTCGCGCGCATCGACCTGTCCGACGCCGAGCGGGACCGCATGCTCGGCGAGCTCGGCGTCATCCTCGAATCGGTGGCCCTTGTCCAACAGGCCCCCATCGACGGAGTCGAGCCGATGAGCCACCCGCTCCCGCTCGTCAACGTCTCGCGCGCCGACGTCGTCCGCCCCGGGCTGAGCGCCGAGGAGGCCCTCTTCGGCGCCCCCGAGGTCGAATCGCAGCGGTTCTCGGTGCCGCGGATCCTGGGGGAGGAGTGAGCATGTCGGACGAACTCATCACCCGCACCGCCGCGGCGCTCGCGGACGCACTGGCCGCCGGTGAGGTCAGCTCGGTGGAGGTCACCCGGGCGCACCTGGACCGGATCGCTGCCGTCGACGGGCAGGTGCACGCGTTCCTCCACGTGGCCGCCGACAGCGCGCTCGCCGAGGCCGCCGAGATCGACCGGCGGCGCGTCGCGGGCGAGACCTTGCACCCGTTGGCCGGTGTGCCCATCGCCGTCAAGGACGTCATGACGACCCGCGGTATGCCGACCACCTGTGGCAGCAAGATCCTTCAAGGGTGGGTCCCGCCCTACGACGCCACTGTCGTGACGAAGATCCGGGCGGCTGGGATGCCGATCCTCGGCAAGACGAACATGGACGAGTTCGCCATGGGTTCCTCGACCGAGCACTCGGCCTACGGCCCGACCCGCAACCCGTGGGACCTCAGCCGCATCCCCGGCGGCTCCGGTGGTGGCAGCTCGGCTGCCGTGGCGGCCTACGAGGCCCCCCTGGCCACCGGTACCGATACCGGTGGCTCGATCCGTCAACCTGCCGCCGTCACCGGGACCTGCGGCACCAAACCCACGTATGGCGGGGTCTCGCGCTACGGGCTGGTGGCGCTGGCGAGCAGCCTGGACCAGGCCGGCCCGGTGACCCGCACGGTCCTGGATGCCGCGCTGCTGCACGAGGTCATGGCCGGGCACGACCCGATGGACTCCACATCCATCGATGCCCCGGTGCCCCCGGTCGTCGCCGCCGCTCGCCAGGCCGACGTGTCGGGCATGCGGATCGGCGTGGTCCGCGAGCTCGGTGGCGAGGGCTACCAGCCCGGTGTCCGGGCCCGTTTCGACGAGGCCCTGGCCCACCTGACCGACGCCGGGGCGGAGGTCGTCGAGGTGTCCTGCCCGAGCTTCGTCTACGCACTGGCGGCCTACTACCTGATCCTGCCCAGCGAGGCGTCGAGCAACCTCGCCAAGTTCGATGCCATGCGCTACGGCCTCCGGGTCACGCCCAACGGCGATCCGAGCGCCGAGCAGGTCATGGCGGCCACTCGGGACGCGGGCTTTGGCCCCGAGGTCAAGCGGCGCATCATCTTGGGCACCTACGCCTTGTCCAGCGGCTACTACGACGCCTACTACGGCTCGGCGCAGAAGGTCCGCCGGCTCATCGCCGACGACTTCGCGGCCGCCTTCACCTCGGTCGATGTCCTGGTCAGCCCGACCGCACCGACGACCGCGTTCGCGTTCGGTGACAAGCTCGACGACCCGCTCGCGATGTATCTCAACGACGTCGCCACCATCCCCGCCAACCTTGCCGGCCTGCCGGGTATGTCGGTGCCCAGCGGTCTGGCCGACGAGGACGGGCTGCCCGCGGGATTCCAGATGATCGCGCCGGCGATGGCCGACGACCGGCTCTACCGGGTCGGGGCGGCGCTCGAACAGCGGCTGCGGCACGCCTGGGGTGGCCCGTTGCTCGACCGCGCCCCGGCGCTCGCAACGACCGGAACGGGGGCCTGACATGGCGGACGACGTCTTGACCTACGACGAGACGGTGGCGGCCTACGACCCGGTCCTCGGGCTGGAGGTGCACGTCGAGCTCGGCACCGCCACGAAGATGTTCTGCGGGTGCCCGACGACGTTCGGCGCAGCGCCGAACACCCAGGTGTGCCCCGTCTGCCTCGGCCTTCCGGGGGCTCTCCCGGTGGTCAACGCGGTGGGTGTCGAGTCGGCCATCCGCATCGGCTTGGCGCTGAACTGCGAGATCGCCTCGTGGTGCCGCTTCGCCCGGAAGAACTACTTCTACCCGGACATGCCGAAGAACTTCCAGACCAGCCAGTATGACGAGCCGATCGCGAGCAACGGGTGGCTGGACGTCGACCTCGACGACGGGTCGACCTACCGGGTCCTCATCGAACGCGCCCACATGGAAGAGGACACCGGCAAGTCGACCCACGTCGGCGGGGCCACCGGCCGGATCCACGGCGCGGACTACTCCCTCGTCGACTACAACCGTGCCGGCATCCCGCTCATCGAGATCGTCACCAAGCCGATGACCGGCGCGGGGGAGCGCGCGCCGGAGGTGGCCAGGGCGTATGTCACCGCGCTGCGTGACCTGCTGCGGGCGCTCGGAGTCTCCGACGTCAAGATGGAGCAAGGCTCGCTGCGCTGCGACGCCAACGTCTCGCTGCGTCCCAAGGCCGCAGCGGGTCAGGACCAGGGCGCCGTGCCGTTCGGCACCCGCACCGAGACGAAGAACGTCAACTCACTGCGCTCCGTCGAGCGCGCGGTGCGCTATGAGATGACTCGTCACGCCGCGGTCCTGCGCGGCGGCGGCTCGATCCTGCAGGAGACCCGGCACTGGCACGAAGACACCGGCATCACCACCAGTGGGCGGGAGAAGTCCGACGCCGAGGACTACCGGTATTTCCCCGAGCCGGACCTCGTGCCGATCGCCCCGTCGCGCGATGAGGTCGAACGGTTGCGCGCCGGCTTGCCCGAGCCGCCCGCCCAGCGGCGCCGCCGGCTGCAGGACGCCTGGGGCTACAGCGACCTGGAGATGCGCGACGTCGTCAACGCCGGCGCCCTGGACCTCATCGAGGCGACCATCTCGGCCGGCGCCACTGCCGGGGCGGCCCGCAAGTGGTGGCTCGGCGAGCCGGCCCGTCGGGCCAACGGCGAGGGCGTCACGCTCAGCGAGTTCGCCGAGACGGCCCACCTGACTGCGACCCGGGTCGCCGAGCTGGATGCCATGGTCGGTTCAGGCCGATTGACCGACGCGATGGCCCGCCAGGTGCTCGATGCGGTCCTGGCCGGTGAGGGCGGACCGACCGAGGTGGCTGACGCCCGAGGGCTGCGGATCGACCGTGACAGCGGGGCCCTGGAGGCCGCCGTCGACGCCGCCATCGGCGCGCACCCCGAGGTCGCCGACAAGATCCGCGACGGCAAGGTTCAGGCCGTCGGTGCGCTCATCGGGCAGGTCATGAAGCAGATGCGAGGCCAGGCCGATGCGGCTGCGGCGCGTGAGCTCATCTTGGCCAAGCTCGGAGCACCGACGGACTGACCCCCAGCGGGCGAGAGACCTCGCCGAGGGCGCGACCGGATCTCGACCGGGCCGGACACGCAGCGGGCGGCGGCGGCCACGCGACGCCACCGCCCCCGGGCGGGGGTGGT
>JBPOIZ010000104.1:0-8555 GCA_052034115.1 Actinomycetota bacterium | reverse complement strand
GATCCGCTCCCGCTCGGCGCGAATGACCACGCCATACCAGATGCTCGCCCCGGGGCCCACCTCCACGTCACCGACGAGGACGGCCGTCGGGGCCACCCACGCCGACGACGCCACGACAGGGGACCGGCCATTGATCGACAGTTCCATGGCGCCACCCTAGGGAGCCGCCGCCTCGGCGAGCCAGGGTGAGCAGGGCCGCAGCAACCGCGATCCCGGTGGCCACGACCAGGGAGTGGGCTCGCGCTCCGGTGGCCGAGGCGATCTGCGGTGCGGCAACGGTGGCGACCAGCGCAGCGCCGACCATGGCGGTGTCGGCGAGGCCCAAGGCGGTGGCGCGGCGACCGTCGGGCACCGCCGCCTGGATCGCCTCGGTCGCCAGTGCCTCGGCGCGGACCGCCACGGCCCCGGCAGCCGCGAGCGGGACCGCCGCCCAGGCCAGGCCCGGGGAGAGGGCGACCGCGGCGGTGACCGCCGCGAAGGCCACCAGGCCACCGGCAAGGCCGGACACCAGGCCGATCCGGGCCACCAGCGGCCCGAGGAGCCCGCCAAAGCCGAGGACGGCAGTTGCCAGTCCGAAGGCGCCCGGATCCGACCAGGCCTGTTCCGCCAGCGGTAGCAGAACGATGGACAGACCCGCCAGCGCCGCATTGAGCGCCACGAGGACACCGATCGCGATGAGGAAGCCCCGCCCGGCGGACACCACGTCCCGGACCGCGAACCGGCGTGGGCTGGGCGCCTCCGGTCGCGGGACCCCAGCGTTGGCCGAGGGGGCCGGCATCGTGACGCCGCTAATGGCGACGAGCGCGGCCACCGTCAATCCCGCGGCGACCAGACTGCCGATGGCCAGCGAGGCCCGACCGACGAGAAGCCCACCGAGGGCCGGCCCCACGACGAACGAGGCCACCTCACAGGTCACCAGCGCGCCGGTCCACCGGTCGTTGTCCCGCCCCGCCAGCGCCGGCATCCCCGCTGCGGCGGCCGGATAGGCGGCCGTCCCCACCGCGACCGTCGCCGTGGCCAGGACAACGGCAGCACCGATGCGGTCGGCGCCCGCCACCAGGGATGCGGCCACGAGCAGCACCGCGCGACCGACCAGGGTGGCCCGGATGACGGCGCTACGCCGGAACCGATCACCGACCTGGGCGACCCACCACGACAACAGGACATAGGGCAGCATGCGCGCCGCTCCACTGATGCCGAGCAGCAGGTCGTCGTGGGTGTGAGACCAGACCTCCGCCACGAGCAGTGGCCAGGGCAACGACATACCCAGTGCCGCCAGAGCGTGGCTGACGACGAGCAGTGCCGGGGCATGCCGGCCGTGGTGCGGGGGTGCCATACCGGGACGGAGGGGAGATACCCCGCGCCGGATACACCGGAGGCTAGCGCGTCTCGACCGGCGGGAGCGCCGCGACGGCCTCGTCGACGGTCAAACCGGTGACCTGCAGCAGGTCCACGCAGACGGACCGCATCTGCGCCAGGACGACCTCGACGGACAGGTAGGGCGTGCGCTCCAGGGTCGCCGTGCGCTGAGCGACGGTCAGCAGCACCGACCGACCGGCCCCGGGAGCCGCGCCCTCGTGCAGGGATCGCGCCAGGACATCGGCGGCCTCGGCCAGTTGGTCGAGGACGGCGATGTATGACGGCGGCACCGCCTCCCCGTCGACGATGCCGATGAGGGCGCGGCGCACCAGCACCCGGGTGCTCCGCACGGCGTAGTCCAACGGATCGATGACCTCGATGATGCGTTCGACGTCGTCGCCTGCGCCGCGGTGGAAGGGCGAGGACTCCACGACCGACTGTCCCTCCTGAGCAGCGGCCTGGAGCTCACGGACCAGCGCGTCGGTCGCCCGAGCCGCCCCGAGCGCGTCGACCGCTCGGTCGACGTCGCCGTCCTGCGCGGCCCGCGCCGCGCAGCGCAACAGGTCCGCCACCGTCGCGGCGATCTTGGCGGCTTGGCGCAGTGGCCGGCGCACCGGCGCGGACGGCACCACCATGGCCGCCACCAAGGCCACACCACCGCCCACCAGAGCGTCGATCCAGCGATTGACCGCGGCCGTCCCGGTGGCCGAGAGGGTGCCGATGACGATCCCGTTGATCGCGGCCTGCGTGACGAGGAACGATCCTGCGTCGAGGAACAGCGCCACGGCCATCGACGTGCCGACGATGAGGGTGACCTGCCAGGGCCCGGAGCCGACCCAGCCGGTGAACAGCTCGGAGATCAGGACGCCCACGGCCGCGCCGACGGTCACCTCCGCGACCCTGCGCAGGCGCTGACCGTAGGTCAGCCCGAGGCAGATGACCGCGACGATGGGTGCCACGAAGGGTGTCGCGTGCCCCAGGAGGGTGCCGCTGACGAAGAGGGCCACGCCGGCGGCCAGCGCACTCTGTCCGATGAGCCACCCCTTGCCGACGACGCGACGCAGCCTGGCCCGGATCGATCGTTGGGCCCGCCGCGCGGCCCGGTCGGCGAGCAGTTCGAGTCGGAGGGGAAGTCGGGTAGCGCCACGCACCGACCTATCGTGCCAGGGCCCGGCGGGCCCGTGGACTTGCTACGCTCGGTCCGGTCCCGGGGACGGGGGCCAGCAAGGCACCGGGGCTGGGGGGTTTTGTGACCACATACACAGGTCGACGTCGTGCACGTCGGCGCCATAAGCCATGGCTGGTGCTGGCAAGCGTCGGCGCGCTGGCCGCAGTCGTCGGTGGGCTCGCCGTGGCCAACACCCGACACAGCGGGTCGGGCGACCGGCCCGTTGCGGCCGCGGCCGGCACACCGAGTGGGTCGCCCGGCGACGCCCGGGCCGCTGCCGTTGCGCGCCCCGCGTGCGACGACGCGGCGGTCCTCGGGGTTCCGGCGGCCTATGTCTCCACGTGGGGTCCGGTCCTGCGGGCCTACGCCGACTCGGTGGATCGCGCATGCCTTCCCGTCGCGGCAGTGGCCAGGCGTTCGTCTCAGGTCGTCGGGGGCCAGCTCGACGGGCTCGACGGGTGGATTCCCGAGGATGCCTCCTGGGTTGGCGCGCTGTCCGGCCAGGCGTCGGCACGCGTGCAGGGCAAGCCGGTGGTGGTCGCCAGCTCACCGGTCCTCCTCGCGATGCCGCCGCAGATGGCCGCGGCGGCCGGCCGGGACGGCACGATCAGTCCCGGGTGGCTGCGCGACATGATCACCGTGAAGCGCACCTGGGCCGATGCCGGGAAGAAGCAGTGGGGCCAACTGCGCCTGGCGCTGCCCGACCCCGACGAGTCGGCGACGGGCGCGATCGCGTTCGCAGCACTCGCCTCGGTCGCAACGAACGGTAAGGTGCCGCAGACCGTCGACTACGCAGCCCCCACGTCGGAGCAGCTGGCCCTGATCCGGCTGGAACACCGCGTTGCCGCGACGGCGGACGATGAGCGTGCCGTGCTCGAGACCCTCGGCCCCCTCGACGCTGATGTCGGTGCGACCGATCCCCGCGGCCCCGGGATGTGGGTCACCACGGAGGCTGTCTTGCTCTCGACCCCGAACCCCGCCGCGCGCGTCGGGGTCTACCTCGGCGAGGGCGCCGTTAGTGTGCAGATGCCCCTGGTCATCTGGTCGACGGCCAAGGCGCCCGTCCTGGCTGGGCTGGGGTCCTACCTGACGACAGCCGAGGGCCGCGCCGCGCTGACGAACGCCGGCTTGCGGGCCGGTGCCGCTCGTCCGGCCGCGGCAGATCTGGACCAGGGCGGCATCATCACCGCCAGTGGCGGTGCGCAGCCCGAGGCGACTCCACGCCACGCAGTGCTGGCGGCCCGAGCAGCCTTCGGGTTGATGCACATCCGGCTGTCCAGCCTCGTCCTGCTGGACGCCTCGGGGTCGATGCGGCAGACCTTCCCGGGCACCACCGTGCGCAAGATCGACCTGGTCATCGCCCTGGCGAAGCAGACCTTGGACGTGGCGTCACCGCAAGCGCGCAGCGGCGTGGTGACCTTCCAGAGCGATCAGCGCAATCGCAAGAACATTGTCCTGGGCGCCACGCTGGCGCCCAATGGGTCCGACGACCGCGGCACGGTGCACGCGGCCCGCGTCTATGAGGCCGTCAGCGGCGTCAAGGTCGGCGGTGGGACGCCTTTGTACGACGCCATCGAGACCGGCTACCGGCTCGCGGTGGAGCGCTACGACTCGGCCTACGTCAACCAGCTCGTCGTTCTCACCGATGGCGACAACCGGGACACCGTCGACGGCATCAGCCGGGCAACGCTCGTCAAGCGTCTGGCCGGGCTGCGGGACCAGGCGAAACCCGTCAAGGTCATCTTCATCGGCTACGGGCCGGACGCCGATATGGCCACGTTGGAGGCCCTCGCCAAAGCCACCGGCGGCAAGGCCGTAGGCATTGCCTCGCTGGACGACGTGGCGGACGCCACCCGGGAGGCGCTGTTCACCCCGTAGCGGTCGTTGGACTCAGTGGCTCAGGTGCGGGAACCACAGGCCGATCTCCCGGGCGGCGGACTCGGGAGCATCCGAGCCGTGCACGATATTCGGCTGGGCGTCGGTGCCCCAGTCCCGGCCGAAGTCCCCGCGGATCGTGCCCGGGGCGGCCTTGGTCGGGTCGGTGGCGCCGGCGAGTGAGCGGAAGCCCTCGATGCACCGGTGTCCCTCGATGACGACGGCCACGAGCGGCCCGGAGGCCATGAACTCGGCCAGGCCCGGATACCAGACCTTCTCGACGTGCTCGGCGTAGTGCTGGTCGAGCAGGGCGCGGTCGGCAGTGCGGATCTCCAGGGCAACGAGCCGATAGCCCTTCGCCTCGATCCGGGCCAGCACCTGCCCGGTAAGGCCCCGGGCGTAGCCGTCGGGCTTGACAAGGACAAGAGAACGCTCGATGGTCACGGCGCCAGACTAGTGGCCTGCCGCACTCTGCTGCGCATCGATCCGCTGCCCCTGCACCAAGCTGACGACCCACAGCGTCGTGAAGATCACGCCGATCACGGCCATGGCCGGCACGACGAGCGCAGCCAGGAAGGTAGCTGCCTGCACCACCCAGCCCAACGTGACGCCGATGGGCCGCCGCATGAGGCCGGCCGCGAGGATGGCAAGAACCGCCAACCCGCTGCCCACGAGAAGGTAGGCCGTGGCCGTCGAGCGCCCGCTGGCATCGGCGATGCCGCGCGCGGCGAGGGCACCGAAGAACACGACGAGGGACTGCGCACCGAGCACCGTCGCGCACATCCGCCAGGTGAACTTCCCCTGCACCCCGTGGACCGGCAATCTCGACATGGCCGGACCCTATCGATCGGGGTCGGCGGCGCCGGCCCCGAGGAGCAGCCGGACCTCGGCCGCGGTGACCACTGAGCCCGTCGCGAGCACCCCCCCGCCGAGTCCTTCGTCCTCGGCCAGGCCGACCGCCATCTCGATGGCGTCCGGCAGCGCCGGTATGACGCTGACCCGCTCCTCGCCGAAGACTTCGACGGCGATCTCGCCGAGCACGGTGGGGTCGAGCGCTCGCGGGGACGAGGTCCGCGTGACGACCACCTGGTCGAAGATCGGTTGGAGCTCCTCCAGGATCCCCATGACGTCCTTGTCGGCGAAGACGGCCAGCAGTCCGACCAGCCGGGTGAAGGCGAACGATTCCTCGATCGCGGTGCGCAGGACGCGGGCTCCGGCCGGGTTGTGAGCGGCGTCGACTAGGACGGTCGGGGAACGCCGCACCACCTCGAGTCGCCCCGGCGAGGTCGTGGCGGCCAGGCCGGCCCGGACCACGTCGATGTCCAGGGCTCGCTCGCCGCCGCCCAGGAACGCCTCGACCGCGGCCACTGCTGCAGCCGCGTTGGCCGCCTGGTGAGCACCGTGCAGGGGGAGGAACACCTCGAGATACTCACCGGCCAGCCCCCGCAGGTCCAGCACCTGACCCCCGAGCGCGACTTCCCGGCGCAGCACGCCGAAGGCATCCCCCTCCAGGGCCAGTTGGGCACCGACCTGCTCGGCTCTGGTGGCCAAGATGACGCCGGCCTCGGGTGGCTGGACCGCGCTGACGGTTAGTGCCCCCGCCTTGATGATCCCCGACTTCTCGGTTGCGATCTGCTCGATCGTGCTGCCGAGGAAGTGCTGGTGGTCGATGTCGATGGGCAGGACGACCGACACGGCCCCGTCGGCCACATTGGTGGCATCCCAGGCTCCCCCGAGGCCCACTTCGACCACCGCGACGTCGACGGGTGCGTCCGAAAAGGCGACAAAGGCGACCGCCACGAGCACCTCGAAGTAGGTCATCCGGGGTCCACCCGCCGCGGCTGATCGGGCGTCGACGTGCTCGACCACGGGCCGGACCTGGTCATAGGCCTCCAGGAACGCTTCGCGGCTGATCGCCTCACCACCGATGGCAATGCGCTCGCGGATGTCGTGCAGGTGCGGCGACGTGAACCGTCCGGTCGTCAGTCCTGCCTCGCGCAGCAACGCCTCGACCATCCGGGTCGTGGACGTCTTGCCGTTGGTGCCGGTCAGATGGATGACCGGATAGGTCCGTTGTGGGTCCCCGAGAATCTCCGTGACCGCCCGGATCCGATCCAAGGACGGCTGCAGGTCGTGCTCGGGCGCCCGGGCCAGGATCTCGCGCTCGACCGCCCGGAACCGGGCGTGGGTTTCCGCTGCCGTGGTCACCGGCACATCATGCCGCACCCGCCGAGGTGCACTGTCGGACGCGCCGTCCTACCGGCACGTTCTCGCCGGTAGGACGGGTATGTCGACCCTGGGCGGGCCCATATCAGCTGAACCGGCACTATCGTGCCGGAAACGCTTGCCTCGGGACCATGATGCGGCCATACTCAGCGATACCGGCACGATCGCGCCGTTCAGGAGGGATCGGAATGAGTCTCGGTTCGCAGATCCGTGCTCGCCGCAAGCATCTGCGCCTCGGTCAGCGTGATCTGGCTGAGCTCGCCGGCGTCTCCGAGCGGTTCGTCCGCGAGGTGGAGACCAACAAGGCGACCATCCGCTTGGACAAGCTCATCGCGGTGCTCGATGCTCTGGGGCTGGAGCTCACGACGCGGTTGCGTGGGGAGCAATGACCGTGTCGCCGCCCGATGGGCTTGACCCTCGGGACGTCCGGGTCGCCAACGTCTGGAAGGCCGGACGGCCTGCGGCGACCTTGACGCGCACCGACGCGGGAGTCGAGTTCGCCTATCTGCCCGACTACCTCTCCTCACCCGGCCCTCCCGTCGCGACGACGCTACCGGTGAGCGAACGAGCGGTGCTCGCCGCGGCGGGCGGCGTCCCGCCATACTTCGCCGGGCTGCTGCCAGAAGGCCGTCGCCTGCTCGCCCTACGCCGGGTGGTGCAAACGTCGGCCGACGACGACCTCTCCTTGCTCCTTGCGGTCGGCGCCGATCCCGTCGGGGACGTCCAGGTGCTCCCATCGGGGGCGCCGCCGGAGTTCGGGCCACCGCCCCGGACACTCATTGGCAGCCTGCACGACGTCGACTTCACCGACGTGCTTGCCGAGGCCGGCGTTGTCGACCCCAGCGCGTTGGCTGGCGTCCAGGACAAGGTCTCCGCCCGGATGCTCACCTTGCCCGTCGTCCACGAGGGGCGGGCCCACCTGCTCAAGCTCGACCCGCCCGAGTTGCCTCACCTGGTCCGCAACGAGGGGTTCTTCCTGCGCTGGGCCCGCTCGCACCGGTTGCCCGTCGTCGAGGCCGAGATCGTCCACGACCGTCGCGGGCGCCCTGGGCTGCTCGTCACCCGGTTCGATCGGGTCGTCACCCCAGATGGCGCCCTGCGCCGCTTGGCCGTGGAGGACGGCACTCAGCTGCTCGGGCTCTACCCCGCCGCGAAGTACACGATCACTGCCGAGCGTCTGCTTGGCGCAGTCGCGTCAGCCTGCCCGGCTCGGCTGCCCGCCGCACGCGAGGCGTTCCGGCAGCTCGTCGTGGCCTTCCTCACCGGCAACGATGACCTCCACGGGAAGAACCTCTCGGTGCTCGAGGACGCCACGACCCGCGAATGGCGGGTCAGCCCGGCCTACGACATCCCGTCCACCCTGCCCTACCGACCCGGTCGGCTGGCCCTGCCGGTAGGCGGCCGCCGAGACACCGTGACCCGAGCCACGCTGGGCGGACTGGCCGACGACCTCGGGTTGCCGGCAACAGCTGCCGAGCGGGTGATCGCCGAGGCCCTGCGCGCCACCGACGGGCTCGCCGACGCCGTCGCTGTGCTGCCGTTCGATCCGGCCCGCCAGCGGTCCCTGACGCGCGGACTCCGTGCTCGCCGCGCAGCCCTGGCCCACTGAGCTCCGCCGACCTCATCGGGTGCTCTCGGCCGCCTCGCCCGGGCACTCTCGGCTGCGTCCCCCGGGCACCCGGGCCCAGGCGCCCGTCCCCGGTCAGAGCCGAGCGAGCCGAATCTGCACCGACAAGCCGTCGCCGACCGGCACCTGCGGCCCATCGCCACTGTCCAGGCCCTCGGTCAGCGCCACGTCGGCGGACAGTGTCTCGGCTGCGACGAGGTCACGGTGCGACCGCAGCGCCGCCATCAGCTCGGCCGGACCCGTCAGGTCGAGCCGGATCCGGTCGCTGATGTGCAGCCCGGCATCGCGGCGGGCCTGTTG
>JBPOIZ010000107.1:0-7296 GCA_052034115.1 Actinomycetota bacterium | reverse complement strand
GGCCGCCCGGGACGGGCATCCCCGCGCCGTCGCGCGGCTCATTTCGCTCGTCGAGGACGCCAGCCCGGCGCTGCGTGAGGTGATGTCGGCGCTGGCCCCGCACACGGGGTCGGCGCACATCATCGGCGTCACCGGCTCACCAGGTGTCGGCAAGTCGACCTCCACCAATGCGCTGGTCGGGGCCTTCCGCGCCCGTGGGGTGCGGGTGGGCGTCCTGGCCGTCGACCCGTCGTCGCCCTTCTCCGGCGGCGCCTTGCTCGGCGACCGGGTGCGGATGCAGGACCACGCCCTCGACCGCGAGGTCTACATCAGGTCGAGGGCCAGCCGCGGGCATCTCGGTGGCCTGTCCTGGTCGACCCCGCAGGCCCTGCGGGTGCTCGACGCGGCCGGATGCGGGGTGATCCTCGTCGAGACCGTCGGCGTCGGGCAGTCCGAGGTGGAGATCGCCGGCATGGCGGACACCACCATCGTCCTGCTGGCCCCCGGGATGGGTGACGGCATCCAGGCCGCCAAGGCCGGCATCCTCGAGATCGGCGACCTCTTTGTCGTCAACAAGGCCGACCGAGAGGGCGCCGATGCCACGGTGCGCGACCTGCGGCACATGATCTCCCTCGGCGAGCGGTCCGAGCCGGGCGCCTGGCGTCCGGACGTCGTCAAGACCGTGGCCGCGACCGGGGAGGGCGTCGACGACGTCATGGCGGCCCTCGACCGGCACGTCGAGTGGTTGACCTCGTCGGGCACCTTGCATGCGCGACGGGTCCGACGGGCATCGGGGGAGATCGAGGCCATCGCGTTGGGCAGCCTGCGGGAGAAGATGTCGCTGCTGCGCTCGGGTCAGTCCCTGCCGCACCTGGCCGGCGAGGTGGTCGCGGGCCGCACCGACCCGTATGCCGCCGCCGACGTGCTTCTCGACGCCCTCGCTTAGCACCGCCAGGCCGTCGGCAGGTCGGCACCGACCCGAGCCGGCGCCGAAAGATGGGAATCCGTCGTTTGCCTTCCTTGACCGGTGGGTATCTGTCGCTGTGAAGCCTTCGAAGCGACCGAAACCCATCTCTCGGCGTGGGGGAGTGACAGAAACCCATCTCTCGGCGTGGGGGAGTGGGCTGTAACCGCGGGTCCGGCGCCGGGTCTGCCCTGGAGGCCGCTACGACACGGTCGTCACGTCGAGGTCGCCCTCGGCATACCGCGAGCGGAGCACCTTCTTGTCGAACTTGCCGACCGAGGTCTTGGGCACCTCGTCGATGAACGCCCACCGCTCCGGCAGCTGCCACCGGGCGAGCTTGTCGGAGAGGAAGTCGCGCAGCTGCTCGGCCGAGACGGCGGCACCGGGGCGGACGACGACGGAGGCCAGTGGGCGTTCGCCCCAGCGGTCGTCGGGGACGCCGACCACCGAGGCCTCGACGACGTCGGGGTGGGCCATGATCGCGTTCTCGAGGTCGACCGAGCTGATCCACTCGCCGCCGGACTTGATGACGTCCTTGGCTCGGTCGGTGAGCCGGAGGAACCCGTCGGGCGACAGCGAACCGACGTCACCGGTGCGCAGCCACCCGTCGCTGAACTTCGCGGCCATCTCGGCGATCTCGCCCTCGGACTCCGAGCCGTCGCGCACGTAGGAGGCGGTGATCCACGGGCCGCGCACCTCGAGCTCGCCGACGCTCTCGCCGTCCCACGGCAGCTGCGAGCCGTCCGGGCCGATGAGGCGACCCTCGACGCCGGCGACGAGCCGCCCCTGCGCCGTGGCGTAGGACCAGTACTCCTCGGAGCCCGGCACGCACCGCGCCGGGGGGATCGCGACGGTCCCGATCGGGGACATCTCGGTCATGCCCCAGGCGTGCAGGATGGTGATGTCGTGGTTCTCCTGGAAGGCCCGCATCATCGCCGGGGGAGCGGCCGAGCCGCCGACGACGAGCTGGCGGCAGGACGACACGTCGACGTCGGCGCCGCTCTCGAGGTGCCGCAGGAGGTCGTTCCAGACCGTCGGCACGCCGGCGCCGGCGCTGACCTTCTCGGTCCGGATCATCTCGGCCAGCGGCGCCGCCTGGAGGAACCGGTCCGGCATGACCAGGCTCGCCCCAGCAGCCATCGCGAGGTAGGGAAAGCCCCACGCATTGGCGTGGAAGAGCGGGACGACCACGAGCAGCCGGTCGTCCTGGCGGATGCCGAGGGTCAGCGCCGCGGTCAGCGAGTGCAGGTAGTTGGAACGGTGCGAGTACGCCACCCCCTTGGGGTTGCCCGTCGTGCCCGACGTGTAGCACATCGACGATGCACAGTCCTCGTCCAGGTCCTCGGGCCAGGCATAGGTGGCGGGCTCCGGGGCGATGAGGGAGCCGTAGTCGTGCACGGCCTCGACATGGGGCGGGGCCGACAGGGCAGCCTGGGTGGCCTCGTCGATCGGCCCATTGACGATGACATGGCGCACTCTCGGCAGGTGCGCGAGGAGGCGGGCGAACGGTGCGGCCAAGGTGTTGTCGACGATGACGACCCGCGAGCCACCGTGGTTGGCGATGTAGACCAGCTGCTCGGGGAACAGTCGGATGTTCAGGGCATGCAGGATCGATCCCATCGAGGGGATGGCCAGGTAGGCCGTCAGGTGCTCGGCGTTGTTCCACATGAACGTGGCCACGCGGTCGTCCCGGCCGATGCCGAGCCGGGTCAGGGCGTGCGCCAGCTGCGCCGCCTGCTCACCGACCTGGCCGTAGGTCGCGCGCCGGGGGCCGTCCGCCGTCCACGTGACGACCTCCTGGTCGGCATGCAAGGTCGTCCCGAACCGCAGGAGTTGGCTGATGAGCAGTGGTGTGCGCTGCATGGTGCTGTCCATGCCCTCAGGCTGCCACGGCATACCCGGTTTGCGGGAGGGTGAGGCGGTGGACGAGGCGCGGAGGGCGCCGAGCGGCTGGCAGGATGGCGGCCATGGACATCTGGCCCGGCCGGCCCTACCCCCTGGGCGCCACGTATGACGGCAGCGGCGTCAACGTGTCGGTCTTCAGCGAGGTGGCCGAGCGGGTCGAGCTGTGCCTCGTCGACGACGACGGCGTCGAGACGCGGGTCGACCTGCCCGAGGTGGACGGCTACATCTGGCACGGCTACCTACCTGGCCTGCAGCCGGGCCAGCGCTATGGCTTCCGCGTCCACGGCCCCTACGACCCGGCCCGCGGTCATCGCTGCGATCCGAGCAAGCTGCTCTTGGACCCCTACGCCAAGGCCGTCGACGGCCAGATCGACGGTCACCCGTCGTTGTTCTCGTACGCTGCGTCCGACGCCACAGCGGGGTCCGGCACCCTCCCGACTCCCACCGGGGACAGCCTGGGTCACACGATGCTGTCGGTGGTCATCAACCCGTACTTCGACTGGGGCCAGGACCGCGCACCGCGGCACCCCTATCACGAGAGCGTCATCTACGAGGCCCACGTCAAGGGCCTGACGAAACGGCACCCCGACATACCCGAGGCGATCCGGGGCACCTACGCGGCGATGGGCCACCCGGCGACCATCAAGCACCTGACCGACCTGGGCGTCACCGCGGTCGAGCTCATGCCGATCCACCAGTTCGTCCAGGACTCGTATCTGGTCGACAAAGGCCTGTCGAACTACTGGGGATACAACACGATCGGCTTCTTCGCGCCGCACAACGGGTATGCCGCTCGTGGCACTCGCGGGCAGCAGGTCTCCGAGGTCAAGGCGATGGTCAAGGCGTTGCACGAGGCCGATATCGAGGTCATCCTCGATGTCGTCTACAACCACACGGCCGAGGGCAACCACCTCGGACCGACGCTGTCCTTCAGGGGCCTGGACAACAACGCCTATTACCGCCTGGTCAGCCAGGACCTGGCCCACTACTACGACACGACCG
Source organism: Actinomycetota bacterium (assembly GCA_052034115.1). Taxonomy (GTDB): domain Bacteria; phylum Actinomycetota; class Actinomycetes; order Actinomycetales; family Dermatophilaceae; genus Lutibacillus. The sequence continues at coordinate 3,446 of JBPOIZ010000107.1, read as the reverse complement.
GCACGGGCAACTCGCTGCTCATGCGCAATCCCCATGTGCTGCAGCTCATCATGGACTCGCTGCGTTACTGGGTGCTGGAGATGCACGTCGACGGGTTCCGCTTCGACCTGGCGGCCACGCTGGCGCGGCAGTTCCACGAGGTGGACCGGTTGTCGGCCTTCTTCGACCTGGTCCAGCAGGATCCCGTGGTCAGCCAGGTCAAGCTCATCGCCGAGCCCTGGGACGTCGGAGACGGCGGTTATCAGGTGGGCAACTTCCCGCCGCTGTGGACCGAGTGGAACGGTAAATACCGCGACACCGTCCGGGACTTCTGGCGCGGTGAGCCCTCGACCCTCGGCGAGTTGGCCTCCCGGATCGCCGGCTCGTCCGACCTCTACGAACACTCAGGTCGCAAGCCGATCGCCTCGGTCAACTTCGTCACCGCCCACGACGGGTTCACCTTGCGAGATCTCGTCTCGTACAACGAGAAGCACAACGAGGCCAATGGGGAAGGAAACGCCGACGGGGAGAGCCACAACCGCTCGTGGAACTGCGGCGCCGAGGGGCCGACCGACGACCCGGACGTGCTCGCCCTGCGCGCCCGGCAACAGCGCAACATCCTGGCCACCTTGCTGTTGGCGCAGGGCGTGCCGATGCTGGCACACGGGGATGAGCTGGGGCGGACGCAGGAGGGCAACAACAACGTCTATTGCCAGGACGGCGAGCTGTCCTGGGTCGACTGGAACCTCACCGATGTCCAGGCCGAGCTGCTGGAGTTCACCCGCGAGCTCATCGCGGTCCGGCGGGCTCACCCGGTCCTGCGGCGGCGCCGGTTCTTCGCCGGGAAGGCAGACCACGGCGGTGAGAGCGACCTCGGTGAGATTGCGTGGTACCAGCCCGGTGGCGACCATATGGACGAGGCGGCCTGGCGGGCCGGCTTTGCTCGCTCGGTCATGGTCTTCCTCAACGGGCAGGCCATCCCCGAACTCGGCGATCGGGGCGAGCGGGTGGTCGACGACTCCTTCCTGGTCTGCTTCAACGGACACCATGAGGGGATGACCTTCGCGGTGCCCGAAGACCTCGCCGTCCTCGACTGGGAGGTCCTCCTCGACACCGCCGCGCCCGGGCGGCCAGCCGAACCCATTGTCGACGCGATGGTTGCCCAAGCGCGCAGCGTGCTCGTCCTGCGCGCGGGACCCGCAGCGACAGCCTGACTGCGCGCGCGACAGGCGGACGGCTCGCGCGACAGGCGGACGGCCCGCACGGCCAGCGACCCGTCGCGCGGCAGGGGACCGCGGCGCGGCGCGCGTGCCCTACGTCCCGATGCCCAAGGCGGCGATGACGACGGGCAGCATGAGGATGATGAGCAGCGCGCCGATGATGTCGAAGGCGACTCCCGACTTGATCATCCGGGTGATCGGCACCACGCCCGAGCCGTAGACGATGGCATTGGTCGGGGTGGACACCGGGAGCATGAACCCGAAGGACGCCCCGAAGGTCGCGGCGAGAGCCGGGACGAACGGGTTCACCCCCACCGAGACGGCCAGCGGGATGATGATCGGGACGACGACTGCGGCTGATGCGGTGTTGCTGGTGGTCTCCGAGATGACGATCGCCAGCAGGACCGCGAAGACGGTCACGGCGACGCCGCTGCTCACCCCGAAGGTGGACGTGGCCCCTTCACCGATCCGCTCGGCCAGGCCGGTCTTGTCGAGCAGGGCGCCGAAGATGATCCCGGAGCCGAAGAGCAGAATCGTCCCCCAGTCGATGGCCACGGCGTCCTCCCACTCGATCGTCGCTTTCCGCTCCTTCCAACTGACCGGCAGGATGAACAGCAGAGCGGCACCGATCACGGCGACGATTCCCTCGTTGAGCCGGCCGGTGACCGTTTTGGTGATGGCCGCGTCGGTGCCGTAGATGAGTTGGAAGATCGACGGCAGGATCCACAGCACCACCGTGATCCCGAACGCCACCACGGTGTTGCGTTCGGCGCGGCTCATGCGCCCCATCGACTCCTTCTCGTGGCGGATGTACTCCTCCACTCCTTCGATGTGTTTCATTTCGGGTCGGTTGATGAGCAGCAGGATGACCGTCAGGGCCACGAACATCACCGCAACGATGGGGAAGGCCGCCGCTGCCCATTGGCCGAAGCTGAGGGTCTTGCCGGTCGCCTCCTCGATGAGGCCTCGGCCGATGAGGTTCGGGGGGGACCCGACCGGGGTGAGCAGGCCCCCGATGCTGGCTCCGTAGGCAAGCATGAGCATGAAGGCGGTGGCGAGGCGGAGCCGGGTGGGGTCGAAGTCGGGGCGGACCTTGCCCTGGTCCTGCATCATCCGGGCGATCACCGCAATGATGCCGATCGCCGTCGGAAGGAGCATGGCTACCGTCGCGGTGTTCGAGACGAATGCCGACAGCACGGCGGTGATCGCGCCGAAGGCGACGATGACCCGAGTCGTGGACCGTCCGACGCCGGGGATCGACAGCATCCAGAATGCGATCCGCTTTGCCATCCCGGTCTTCATCATCGCCTGGGCCAAGATGAAGGCTCCGATGAACGTGAAGATCGTCGACGACCCGAACGGCGCAAGCACCTCGGCGGCCGTCCCGACTCCCAGCAGGACGATGAGGGCCACCCCGATGAGCCCTCCGACGGGTATCGGCATGGGCTCGCAGATCCACAAGACGATGACGCCCAGAAGGATCGCGGCAAGTTTGTGCTGCTTGTCATCCAAGCCCAGCGGCAGCAGCAGGAGGATCACCGTCACCGCCGGCGCAAGGAACCACCCGACGGTCTTGCGCTTCCGCTCGAATTCCTCCTCCGCATCGGAGAGTTCCTCGCTCCCCAAGGCCGCCCGGTTGCCCAAGAGGACTTTCTCCACATCGGTCCAGCCGGTTCTGTTCGTCGTCGGTGGCGTGGTCATGGTGTTCCCCTCCCTCGATGACCATTCAAAATGCCGCAAATTGGGATCAACGTAAAGAGCGCAGCGGCGCCCGAGGGATCGTCCGGAGGCGGGCTCATGGCCGCCACGGGTTACCGTGCCCGCGTGACGATTCGACGGCTGGACCTCGGCTCCGACGACCAGATGGCGCGGATGTACCGCCTCGGCGTCGCGGTGCGCACGTACCAGCGGCCCCATGTTCATCCCAGCACGTTGGCCGAGGTCGTCGCGTCCGTGCGGTACGTCGACCCGGGTGAGGATTTCCTGGTCATCGGGTGCTTCGAGGGGGACGCTCTGGTCGCGATGGTCAGCGTGTGGCTCCCGTTGGATGCGAACCTCGACACGGCTTGGGCGCAGATCGACGTGCACCCCGACCACCGCCGCCGTGGGCACGGCCGCGCGCTGGTCGCAGCGACGGCCGACCAGGCCCGCCAACGCGGCCGGACCCGGATCATCGTGGAGACCATCACAGCGTCGGGGTCCGGACCGGACCACCCGTACCACCGCTTTGCCGCCGCGCTCGGGTTC
>JBPOIZ010000079.1:0-40946 GCA_052034115.1 Actinomycetota bacterium | reverse complement strand
CCAGGTGGTTGACGGCGAGGACGAAAGCGCCGCGCCGTGGCAGGTTTCCTCGGCCGGACCACCTCGGTCGAAAGATCGCGATCGCGGCCGGCCCGATCCCGACGAACTTGAAGAACCAGTACCACACGCCCCACACCCTAGGTGGTCCCTGGTGCTGCCCCCGAGCGGGGCATGAGCGCACATCGGTGCCCGCTGGCGGACCAGGGCTGCGCTGCCAGCGAGGTGTCGCGCGCGAGGTGTCGCGGTCGGAGGAGACTGGTGTGGTGACCAGCCGGTATGCCGCTCTGCCCGACGACCAGCAGGTCGAGCTCCTCAGCGGGGTGGCCTTCGGTGCGGCGGGGGCCTTTGGGCTGGACGTCCGTGATCTCAACCTCGTCCTGCACCAGTTCAACACCACTTTCCGGGTCGACACCTACGACGGCCGGCGCCTGGCCATGCGGATCAACACGAACTCGCCGAGCACTGGGGCACAGGTGATCGCGCAGCAGGCTTGGGTGCAGGCCGTCCGAGCGCAGACCGACGTCCATATGGCGCGGCCGCTCGCGACCCCCGAGGGCGCGTGGTACGTGGAGGTGGACAGCCCCAGGGCTGGTCGGTCGTTCCTCGTGACGGCCAACGAATGGCTCGACGGTGAGGACATCGGCCACGAGGCGCCGCACCACATCCTGCGGGCCCTGGGCCGGACGATGGCGATCCTGCACACCCAGGCGGAGGGGTGGCATCTGCCGGACGGCGGGGAGTTGCCCGTGCTCGACACCCCGTTGTGCGGCGCGACGAACCTGCTGGCCGAGGTCGGCTCGCCGCACCGGCGACTGCTCGCCACGGCCTTCGAGCTGTGCGACGGGGTGTTTGCAGCCGCCTACGCGATGCAGACCCCCATCGCGTGCCACGCCGACCTGCACGGAGGCAATCTGAAGTTCCACGACGGCCGCCTGGCGGTCTTCGACGTCGACGACATGGGTATGGCGTTGCGCTCCCTCGACCTGGCCATCACGACCTTCTACCTGCGGGGCGAGGATCCGGCCCGGGAGGCGGCGCTCCGCGAGGGCTACGCCTCGATCCGGCCGTTGCCGGACGACCCACCGGAATGGTTCGAAGCCCTGGTGGCCTCGCGCCAGCTGTTCCTGGCCAATGCGATGTTCTCCTCGACATCGGCGTCATGGCGCGACGAAGCCCCGGCATACGTCGACCGGGCCGCCGAGCGTCTGCAGCGGTGGCTGGACACCGGGACGTTCACCCTCGGGCCACGCTGATCAGGTGCGCCGGTCAGGCCGGCGGTCGACCGCAGCGGCCGGGCCGTCAGGGCTCGATCCGTATGACGTCCGTGCCGGCGAAGTCGACGGCCCACACCGCGCCTCGGGTGGCGTGGACGACGAAGGGATTGCCCGTCGACCGGGGCAGCTCGGTGCGGACCTGGTCCGAGGCGGCGTCAATCGCCAGGATCCGGCCGTCCTTGACCGGGAACCACACCGTGTCCCCGTCGACGTCACCGTCCAGCGCGCGTCCGTCCACCGCGATGCGCCCTACGACCTCACCGCTGATGGGGTCGACGCGGACCACGGCCGAATCGGACGGCACGGTGACCCAGAGCATGGAGGCCGTCGACGCCGTCCAGCCCGCATCGAACCCGACCCGGAACCGACCCGTCACGGCGACCCGGTCGGTGCTGATGCGCACCACCTCACCGCCGCCGAGCGTTGCCCAGACGACTCCCTTCGTCGCGGTGATGCCGACCGGTAGCCGACCGACTGTGATGGTGGTCCGCTCCTCGGTGGCGGCGTCGATCCGCGAGACGGTGCCGCTCCCGTTGTCCGTCGTCCAGGCGGCACCGTCGGCATAGGCGATGTCGTAGGGCGAGTTGCCCACCGGGATCGTCTCCTGCACCGCTGCGGTGGCCGCGTCGATCCGGGTCACGTCGTCGCTGCTGTAGTTGGCCACCCAGATCGACCCGTCGCCAGCCGCCAGACCGCAGGGCGCTTGGCCGACCGGCGTGCGGCTGAGAATCGCGCCGCTGTTGGGGGCCAGGGCCACCACCTCGTTATCGCCATACAGGCTGACCCAGATCTTGGTATCGGTGGCGAACACGGCACACGGACGGTCGCCCAGCGTGACCCGGGCCGTGACATATGCGGGGTCCTGGCCCGACGACCCTTCCGGCGTGGTGGTCGGGTCGCCGGGCTGGTCCGGGGTGGATGGCCCGCTCGGCGGTGCGGTGGCAAGCGGTGTGTCGCTCCCGGCCCCGCACCCGGCGACAGCCAGGCTCAGCCCGACGGCGACGGTCAACAGCGCGCGGCGAGGACTCATGCGCAGATACTACCTAGTTGAAGTACCTTGGCAAGGGGCGGTGGCGAGCTGCTCGCCACCTGGACCGGCGGCAGCCGGCCGCTGCGGCGACGTGACTAGGCTGCCGCTGTGGTCGACCTCGCTCCCGGGCCCTTGCTGCTCGTCTTCGCGCTCGATCACCGCCTCGGTGCGCTGCTCGGGGAGTGCCTGGAGTTCGCGCCGTTGTCGCCAGGCGACTTCGCGGTGACGAGCGCGCTCAACCTCGTCGAGCCGGTGCGACCGAGCGATCTGGCCGCGGTGCTGGGCATGCGCCCGACCACGCTGTCCAACTACCTGCGCCGGCTGGCGGCGGAAGGCCTGATCCTGCGCGAGCCGCACCCCACCGATGGCCGCGCTGCGTTGATCCGGCTCACCGCGCGCGGCCGGGCGGCCACGGAGGAGTGTTTCCCCGGCTTCGGCCAGGCTCTCGACGCGTTCGCCGCCGCGCTGTCCGAGGTGGGACTGTCCCTGGACGACGCGACCGAGCAGTTGCGGGCGCTGGGCGATGCGATGGCTCGGGCCGCTGATCTGGCCAAGGCGGCCCCGCCCGGTGAGCCGGCCGCCGAGGGTCTCTTGGCTCACTGAGTCAGAGAACGGCCGGGCCGACCCGTCTGAGGAAGGTCGGCCAGCCACCTGAGCACCGCGTCGGCGGCGTCCTCAGCCGTCAGGGCGGTCGTGTCCACGCGCAGGTGCGGGAATCGCTCGAGCACGTTGTGGGCGGCCACCCGATGCTCCGGACTCGTGGTGCAGACGATCCGGTCGAGGTCGACGACGTGATGCTCGGACCATGCCAGGTCCCGCTTCGATGGCTTGGCCGTGATCCGGTCGGCGCCGCGGTTGCGCGTCAACCGCGTCGCCAGGTCGGCGGACAACTCAACGAAGGCGATCTCTGCCCCCGCGTCCTCATAGGGCGAGATGAGGTCGAGGACGTAGTCCCGATCGGCCTCCTCCTCCACGCACCACATCACCGTGAAGATCAGGTCCAGGCCATCTCGGGCCGCCTCCTCGAACACTCGGGTCCGGAACTCCTTGTTGAGCACCTCGAAGGCCCGCGTCCCGAAACCGAAGACCTCGACGAGCGGCTCGATGGTGTGGTGGTTGTGGAAGAGCCGGTATGTCGACTGCGCGGCGATGCCCCGCCCGACGGTCATCTTCCCGACCGCAGGCGGGCCGAAGATGATCAGCAGCCGCATGCGCCGAGCATGCCCGAGCGGCCGTTGCGCGGCGACCCATTTCCGCTGCCACGCAGGTCCTTGCCCGGAGGCCGTTCCGTCTGGACGTGTGCCACCGGCCAGCTGCTCAAACGCTTCGACCTTCCTCGCCGATGACCAGGCGCACGCCACGTGCCACGCAGTTCAATGGGGGTATGGCGACCATGGCCAGCACAGCAACGACGCTGACGTTCCTCGGGGCCACGCAGGGGGTGACGGGGTCGAAATTCCTCCTCACCGTGGCCGGGCGGCGGATCCTCGTCGACGCCGGCCTGTTCCAGGGTGAGAAGGACCTGCGGCGTCGCAACTGGGCCGAGCTGCCGGTGCGTCCGGCCACCATCACCGACGTCGTCCTGACCCACGCTCATCTCGACCATTGCGGCTACCTCCCCGCGCTGGTCCGGTCCGGTTTCGACGGGCCGATCTGGTGCACCGCCGCCACCGCGCGGCTCGCCGAGATCGTGCTGCGCGACGCAGCACACCTCCAGGAACGCGATGCCCTCGATGCGGCCGAGGGTGGTTGGTCCAAGCACGACCCACCCCAACCGCTCTATGACACCGCGGATGTGGAGCGCACCGTCCCGCTGCTCACGCCGGTCGAGTTCGATCGAGATCTCGACCTCGGGGACGGGATCACCGCGGTCTTCACCCCGGCGGGGCACATCCTCGGATCAGCGTCGGTGCGTGTCGAGACGCCGACCACGTCGGTGCTCTTCTCCGGCGACCTTGGACGGCACGACCATCCCGTCCTGGTCCCGCGCGGCCAGCCGCAGGGTGCGTCCTACGTGTTGCTGGAGTCGACCTACGGGGACCGCGAGCACCCGGACCCATCAGATCTGCCGCACGAGCCGTTCGCCGACGTCATCCGACGCACCGTCGCGCGCGGCGGGTCGGTCCTCGTGCCGGCCTTCGCGGTCGACCGCACCGAGGTGGTGCTCACCGTGCTGGCCGACCTACGTCGTCAGGGCCGGATCCCGCGCGTGCCGATCGTGGTCAACTCGCCGATGGCGCTGGCGGCGCTGCGGGTCTACCGGGAGAGCCCTGACGAGTTGCGCCGTGACCTCGACCTGGCCGACCTGCACGCCGACATCCGAGAGCTCACGACTGCCGACGAGTCCCGGGAGTACACCCTCGGGCGGCACGAGCCGTCGATCATCATCTCCTCCTCCGGTATGGCGACGGGCGGGCGCGTCCTGCACCACCTGGCCCGCATGCTCCCCGACTCGCGCAACGCGGTCGTGCTGACGGGATTCCAGGCGGTGGGGACGCGCGGGCGGGCCCTGGCCGACGGCGCCACCAGGATCAAGATCCACGGCGAATATGTCGGGGTGCGCGCCGAAGTCCTCCAGGACTCCGAGTTCTCCGTCCACGGTGACGCCTCGGACCTCATCGACTGGGTGCGCGAGCTGCAGCCGGCCCCGACTCAGGTCTTCTGCATCCATGGCGAGCCGGCGGCAATCGCGGCGCTTGCCGAGCGGCTCGAGCGGGAGGTGGGCGTCGACGCGGTCGTGCCGAGGCTCGACGAGGTCGTCGTCCTCGCGGCCGCAGGTCGCCCCGGCGGCCCGGGTGCGGCCGAGCAGCCCGCCGACGCCCACCGGGTGGCGGGGCGCGGTCCGACGGCGGCCGCTCCGCACACCACCGCTCCGGACGCCGCCGCCCCAGACGGCCCTGCCCTGGACGCCTCTGCCGTGGACGCCGCGCCGGGCAAGACCGCCGGGCTGGTCGTGACGGTGGCCGGCATACCGGCGCGGGGCGTGCACCTCGAGACCGACCTTCGCCCGACGCAGCAGGACGAGTCGACGATCGTCCTGGAGGGCACTCTCACCGTCCGCATCGACCGGGCGTGACGGCGGCCGAGCGGCGCCTGTCACGCCCGGCGAGGGTCGGCTAGGCGCTGGCGGTCAGGGACGGCCGGGCACCGGCTCGGCGGGTGCGAATGAACGCAGCGACGATGAGGACCACGGCCAGCGCGGCGGCGACCGCGACGGGCGTCGACCGTGGCTCGTCCGTGGCGCGGGCCACCGCTACCCACGCCAGTCCCCAGACGACCCCGGCGACGAGCGGCCACCAGCCCGGCAACCGCTGCGCGAGGAACGTTCCGATGCCCACGACGGCCGCAAGGACCGCCACCGTGGCGATCGTCGGTCCCGTCCCCTCAGCGGCGACCCCACGGCCGACGAGGGTGGCGGCGATGTTGGCACAGGTGGCCACACAGACCCAGCCGAGGTAGAGCCCGAAGGTCGCGTCGACAACGATCCGGTCGGTGACGGTCGGTGCGGGGTCGTCGTGGAGCCGCTGGACGAGCGCGCCGAGGGTGACGAGGAGGGCGAGCATGACGACGACACTGACCTCCAGCCAGCCCTGTTGGGTGACCAGCAGCCAGGCCGCGTTGAGGATCATCGACGCGGCGGCGAGCCATCCGGTCGCCCGGATCCGCTCGGTGGCGCGACGGTCGGGCAGCCACTGAAGGACGGTGTAGGCCGCAAGGCCGAGGTAGATGACCGACCAGATCGAAAAGGCTGGCGTGGCCGGAGCGATGAGGGTCGCGTCCGCGGCGAGCCGGCCACCGGAGGACTCCTCGACGCGCGTCCCGAGCACGCCGACCCCGACGAGGGTGCCCAGGACGCAGAAGATCTCGCTTGCCGTGACGGCGGCGGCACGGATCGTGTCCGAGCGGGTGGGGGTGGCCATCGCGGTTGCGTCGGCGCGCTGGGTCATGGCTTTCCTTCGGGTGTCGCGGTCGCGAGTGCGCTGGTCACCTCACGGTAGGCGCACTCTCCGCTGCCGCGCCACGTGAGAAACACATCCGCGTCGGGTGCATCCGGAGGTGGGGTTACGGCCGAAGTAGGAGTGATCATCTCCGATGAAAGGACCCCCGATGCGCCGCTCCATCACCGTCGTCGCCGTCGCCCTGACCGCCCTGACCCTCGCCGCCTGCGGCAGCTCGAGCACCCCGGCCGCCCCCACGACCCCGTCCCCGTCGGTGTCGACTCCTGCCGCGAGCCCGACGTCCGATGCCATGGCCAAGGACATCGTCGACACGGCCGTCGCCGCCGGTGACTTCTCCACTCTCGCCGCAGCTCTCACCGCTGCCGAGCTCGTCGAGACGCTCAAGGGCGCCGGCCCGTTCACCGTCTTCGCGCCGACCGATGCGGCCTTCGCCACGCTCCCGGCCGGAACGGTGGACACCCTGCTCAAGGACCCCAAGGGCGACCTGACCAAGATCCTCACCTACCACGTCATCCCCGGCAAGGTCATGGCCGCCGAGGTCGTGACCATGGATGGCAAGAAGGTCAAGACCGTCAACGGCGCCGAGCTGACGATCAAGGTCTCCGGCTCGGAGGTCTCCCTCGTCGACGCCACCGGTGCCTCGGTCAAGGTCGTGAAGACCGACGTCGGCGCGAGCAACGGTGTCATCCACGTCATCGACGGCGTCCTCCTGCCGTCCTCGTGACCGACCCGCGGAGCCGGGCCCGGGGGATGCCCCCGGCCCGGCTCCGTCATGGGTTCCGGGTCGGCGTCGCCGGGCGTCAGTGGGTGGCGCGGGTCCCCGCGCCACGGCCGCGGTGGGCCATGACGTGCATGATGGCGACGACGAGTGCCCCGACGACCAGACCGGCGAGCGCCGAGCCGAGGGTGTTGGTCAGCCAGCCCAGCACACCACCGAGCGCGCCCGTTGCGCTGTGGACGGCCTCCTCGGCATGGTGGACCAGCTCGTATGGCGCATGCCAGCCGAGCGCGTCCGCGCCGACCAGCAGGATGTGCCCGCCGACCCACAGCATCGCGACGGTGCCGACCAGGGCCAGCCCGGCGAGCAACTTGGGCATGGCCGCGACGAGGAAGCGACCCACTCGCTGGGCGAGCGAAGACTCCCGCTCGGCGAGATAGAGCCCGATGTCGTCCATCTTGACGATCAGCGCCACGAATCCGTAGACGCCGAGGGTGATGAAGATGGCGACGATGACCAGCACGATGGTGCGGCTGACGAAGCTCTCGTTCGCCACCTCGTTGAGGGCGATGACCATGATCTCCGAGGACAGGATGAAGTCGGTGCGGATCGCCCCGGCGACCATGGTCGCCTCGTGGTCGGCACCCTGTGCCGCGGCCGGGAGCTCGGCGTCCTCGTCGTGGTGCGCGACCCGTTCCCAGATCTTCTCGGCCCCCTCGTAGCACAGGTAGGTGCCGCCGACCATGAGCAACGGGGTCAGGGCCTGCGGCAGGAACTCGCTGAGAAGCAGGGCCGCGGGCAGGATGAACAGCAACTTGTTGCGCAGCGAGCCGATGGTGATGCGCTTGATGATCGGCAGCTCTCGATCGGCAGTGAAGCCGTGGACGTAGCGAGGTGTCACCGCGGTGTCGTCGATGACCACCCCGGCCGCCTTGGCGCTGGCCTTCCCGGCAGCCGCGCCGACATCGTCGATCGACGCGGCGGCGAGCTTGGCCAGAGCGGCGATGTCGTCCAGGAGCGCGACCAGTCCGCCGCTCACGAGGCATCCTCGCAGGTGGTGGCGTGCATGGATCACACCCTACTGGCGGCGCGCATCAGGCACGGGCGCGAACTCCGTCGAGATGCCAGACCCGATCGATGTAGTCCTGCATGGACCGGTCCGAGGAGAAGTAGCCGCACCGGGCGACGTTCAGGATCGCCGAGCGGGTCCACCCCTCGACGTCTCGGTAGGCCGTGTCGACCCGGGTCTGGGCGTCGAGGTAGGACTGGAAGTCGGCCAGGACGAGGAAGCGGTCGTTGCTCAGCAGGTCGCCGATGACCGGGCCCACGGCGTCGCGGCTGCCCTCGGTGAACTGCCCGCTGGCGATCAGGTCGATGGCCCGGCGCAGGGTCGCGTTGCTCTCGTAGAAGGCGCTCGGGGTGTAGCCGTGCGCCTGCACCTGCGCGACCTCGGGCTCGCTCATCCCGAACAGGAAGAAGTGGTCGTCGCCGACGAGTCGCCGGATCTCGACGTTGGCGCCGTCGTCGGTGCCGATCGTCAGGGCGCCGTTGAGTGCGAACTTCATGTTGCCGGTGCCGGAGGCCTCCTTGCCCGCCAGCGAGATCTGCTCGGACAGGTCCGCCGCGGGGATGACCTTCTCGGCGAGGGTGACGTTGTAGTTCGCCGGGAAGCCCACGATGAGCCGGCGCTCCACACGTGGATCTGCGTTGACCACCGCAGCCACCCGGTTGATGAGGTGGATGATCTCCTTGGCCATGACGTAGCCCGGCGCTGCCTTGGCGCCGAAGATGACGATCCGGGGGACGATGTCCTCGGGGCGGACCCGGCCGGAGATGAGGTCCTCGTAGGTCGACACCACGTGCAGCAGCTTGAGCATCTGGCGCTTGTATTCGTGAAGCCTTTTGACCATGACGTCGATGAGATGCCCCTCGGGCAGATCGATGCCCTCGACTGCTCGCGCCAGGGCATACAGGCGTCGCTTGTTCACGGCCTTGGCGTCGCGGAAGGCGGCTCGGAAGGCGGCGTCGTCGGCATACGGTTCCAGGTCGCGCAGCCGGTCCAGGTCGGTGACCCAACCGTCCCCGATGGCATCGGTGATCAGCGCGGACAGGGCCGGGTTGGCCATCCGCACGAACCGCCGCGGGGTCACCCCGTTGGTGACGTTGGTGAACTTTTCCGGCCACAGCGCCGAGAAGTCCGCCAGGACCTTGTCGCGCAGCAACTGGGAGTGCAACTCGGCGACGCCGTTGACCTTGGTGGCCGCCACCGTGGCCAGATGCGCCATGCGGACGGCCTTGACGGGGTAGTCGGCGATGATCGACATCCGGCGGACCCGCAGCTCGTCACCGGGGTAGGCCGCCCGGACCTTCTCGAGGAACTCGTCGTTGATCCGGTAGATGATCTCCAGGTGGCGGGGCAGCAAGTGACCGACGAGCTCGGTCGGCCAGACCTCGAGAGCCTCGGGCAGCAGCGTGTGGCAGGTGTAGGCAAAGCATTGCTGAGTGATCGACCACGCCTCATCCCAGGGCATCCCGACCTCGTCGACGAGCAGGCGCATGAGCTCGGGGACGGCGATGACCGGGTGGGTGTCGTTGAGCTGGAAGATGATCTGGTCCGGCAGCTGGGTCAGGTCGAAGCCCTGCGGCAGCGTGCCGAAGAGGTAGTCGTGCAGCGAACACGCCACGAAGAAGTACTGCTGCTGCAGTCGCAGCTCGCGGCCCTGCGGGGTGGAGTCCTCCGGGTAGAGGACCTTGGAGATGTTCTCGGCGAAGGTCTGGGCGCGGACGGCCTCCGCATAGTCGCCGGAGTTGAAGATGTCCAGGTCGAAGGCTCGGGTGGCCTCGGCGCTCCACAGGCGCAGGGTGTTGGCAACCCCGTTGCGGTAACCGGGGACCATGTAGTTGTAGGGGATCCCCAGGACGTTCCACGCCGGCACCCAGCGGCGACGGGGTTGCCCGGCGTCGTCGACATACCCCTCGGTGTGGCCGCCGAACTCGACGGTGACGGCACGTTCCGGGTTCTTGAACTCCCAGGGCGCGCCGAGGGAGAGCCAGGTGTCCGGCACCTCGACCTGGCGACCGTCGACGAAGGTCTGCCGGAAGATGCCGTACTCGTAGCGGATGCCGTATCCGACGCAGCTGACGTCCATCGTGGCCAGCGAGTCGATGAAGCACGCGGCCAACCGGCCCAGGCCGCCGTTGCCGAGCCCGGGCTCGACCTCCTGGGCCCGGATCTTGGCCAGGTCGATGCCACAGGCCGCCATCGCCTTGGCAGCGATGTCGCTGAGGTCGCTGGCCATCAGGGCATTGCCGAGCTGGCGTCCGAGGAGGTATTCGGCGGAGAGGTAACCCACCATTTTGGTCGGGTGCTCGCGGCGTCGGCGTGCGGTCTCCAGCCAGTCGGCCATGAGGTAGTGCCGCACGGTCCGAGCCAGCGCGAGGTACTGGTGGTTGGCCGTCGAGCGGTCCAGCGGGGCACCTTCGCCAAAGTTGAGCTCGCGCAGGAAGGCCCGGACGAAGCCGTTGACCGTGCGTTTCGGGGCCACAGCGGGCTGCATGGCGCGCGGGTGCGTGGGCTCGAACGCCGGCCCGATCGCTCGGAAGTCCGCGGTCGGCCCGTCCGGGTCATCGAGACCGCGTGGCGCGGAGGGTGCCGCCGCACCGTGGTCGAGCCCGGACTGCGCTGATCGGTCGCCGATGCCCGGCGGGAAGGGTTGGTCTTCCATGGGAGCTCGCTGTGGGGTGGGGACATAGGGCGTCTCACCACGCTAGACCCCCGCGGTGGCACGCGCCCGCCCGGGCAGGTGAACATCCCGCGAACCTCTACTCGACGCTTCGGGGGCCGGTATGTCGGCTCGCTGGCCGACCTCGAACTCGTCGGCCGCCCGACGTGGGCACCATCCGGCATACCCCCGTCCGGGCTTTCCGCCGCGGCGACGTCGTGGCGGTCGGCGCGAACTTCGGCGCGTGGTGCGCACCGAGCACTGAGTCCTTGATGAGGGTCAGCGCACCGACCTGAGCACCTCGTCGAGCATGTCGGGCGTCAGCCGCCCGGTGAAGGTGTTGTGCGGGCTGACGTGGTAGCACCCGATCATGGCGATGGCCCGCCCCTGCGCAGTGCCCAGCGCGGCCCGGGCCGCATGCCCGAAGGCAGGTTTGGGGCGCGGGGTGGACCAGCCGGCCTCGCGCGCGGCAGCCAGGGTTGCGTCCCAGGCCAGTGCCCCCAGGCACACGATCGAGGTCAGCCGAGGGGCCGCGAGTTCGAGGTCGCGGACGAGCCAGGGGCGGCACGCGGCTCGCTCTTCGCCGGTCGGGGCGTTGCCGGGCGGCGCGCAGCGCACCGCGGCAACGATGCGCAGCCCATCGAGCCGCATCCCGTCCCCGCCGCCGGCGGACACCGGTTGGCTGGCCCACCCGGTGCGGTGCAGTGCCGCGAACAGCACGTCGCCGGAGTGGTCCCCGGTGAACATCCGCCCCGTGCGGTTCGCCCCGTTGGCCGCTGGTGCGAGACCGACGATCAGCACTCTCGCTCGGCTGTCCCCGAAGGAGGGCCCCGGTCGTCCCCAGTAGGGCTGGGCAGCGAACGACGCTCGCCGACCGGTGCGCGCCACCTCTTCGCGCCAGGTGACCAGCCGCGGGCAGGCGCGGCATACCGACAGTCGGGCTTGAAGTTCCTGGAGGTCGGGCGCCGTCGTCGCCAGCTCTCGGACGGCTTCCGCCGAACGGGCCACGGGTGTGTGGGTCGCCGCGGGGTCATCCGGCCATCCGCTGCCGGGGGGAACGGGGGACGGAAACGGTTGTCCGGTCACCGGGTGTGGGTCGAGCCGGGTCACCAGCCAACGGTATGCCGGCCAGGCCGACCGGCCGTAGCCAGGCCGACAGGCCATGGCCAGGCTGGACACAGCAACGGCACACCGACCGGCGCGATGGTGGCCCGACCTGTTATCCACCGCCCAAGGAGTTGCCATGACCGAGCCATCCCGAGCGCAGCGCGCTGGCCAGTATGTCGTTGCCGGTGTGGTGGCGGCCGCCGCGGTGGCTGGTGGTGCCGCGGCAGTCCGCCTCGCCGAAGCTGCCGCCGGCCCGTCGACGCCGACGACAGCGACGCAGGCATCGAGCACCGACCTGCAGCCCGGCGCTGCGGCGCCGGTCGGCGAGTCGCGCCACGGGTCCGGTCATGTCGACGGCCACGCGCGGCCATCGAGCCAGGACGACTCCTCTACGGACGAGCAGGCAGCTGGTGACGATTCGCAGCCGCCCACCAGCGACGCGGCGGGGGCGAACCAGGGCTCGGCCACCCAGCAGACCCCGACCTCGCAGCAGCGCGCTGGGGCACCGGCCCCTGCTGGTGGCGCGCTCGGCGCCGGGTCGGTCGGCTCCGGACAGGGCGGCGCACCCGTGGCGCGGTCCGGCGGCTCATGAGACCGCGGGGAGAGCCGTGTGCCCCGGGACTAGACGTCGATGTCGAGGTCGATGGTGACGACGTCGTGCAGATCGATGCCCTCGGCTCGGCGGATCGCGTCGCGCAGTGGCACGAGGTAGTCGCCGTCCTTGGGGAACAACGAGGTCGTCCAGGTCGTCCGTCCGACTCGGGCAGTGACCGGGATGCATCCCCAGCCGTAGCTGACCAGCCCGGACACGGCCTCGATCTGGGCGCCGATCTCCTCGTCGGTGCGCACGAAATGGAAGGGGGACGGGCCCCGCCAGTGAAACACCGGCCCGGTCACCGTGAGCAACATGTGGACCAGCGTAGGCCTGCACCCCGACACGGCCGAGGGCTCGCGGCGTGACGGCTCGGCTCTGCGGCTGACCGCTCACGGCGCGCCGCTCGGCGGCCGACGGCATACCGGGGGGTGACCTTCAGACCTGACGCCGCCGCCCACCCTGGGGTGAGATGGAACGGTGACGCAGAAGATGAACCTCCGCGAGTACATCGACCAGCTCCGCACCTCCGGCTACACGGTCAGGGGCAGCAAGGGCGAGGACCCCGTGCTCATCGCGCCGGACGGCAGTGCCGTCGAGACATGGCGGGAGGATTACCCGTATGACGAACTGATGGATCGGGACGAGTACGAGGAGGAGAAGTACCGCCTGCAGATCGAGCTGTTGAAGTTCCAGTACTGGACACAGGACGTCGGGGCCAAGCACATTCTCGTCTTCGAGGGCCGCGACGCTGCCGGCAAGGGCGGCACGATCAAGCGCTTCATGGAACACCTCAACCCGCGCGCGGCCCGGGTCGTCGCGCTGACCAAGCCGTCGTCGGTCGAGCAGGGCGAGTGGTACTTCCAGCGCTACATCCGCCACCTCCCGACGGCCGGCGAGATCGTCCTGTTCGACCGGTCCTGGTACAACCGGGCCGGCGTGGAGCGAGTGATGGGCTTCTGCTCCGAGGAGGAGTACGCAACGTTCATGCGTCAGGCTCCGGCCTTCGAGCGCATGCTCGTCGAATCCGGTATGACGGTCACCAAACTGTGGTTCTCCGTGACCCAGCAGGAGCAGCGAACCAGGTTCGCCATACGGCAAATTGACCCGGTACGTCGCTGGAAGCTCTCCCCGATGGATCTGGAGAGCCTGGACAAGTGGGACGGCTACACCGCCGCGAAGGAGGCGATGTTCGCCAACACCGACAAGCGTTACGCGCCGTGGATGTCGATCAAGAGCAACGACAAGAAGCGCGGGCGCCTCAACGCGATGCGGGCCTTCCTGTCGCAGTTCGATTATGACGGGCGAGACGCTGAGATCGTCTACGCACCGGACCCGCTCATCGTCTCTCGGGCCAAATACACCGTCGGCGACTGACCTGGTCGGCAGGCAGGCCCGGGGCTCGGCTCATCGCGCGGCGCGGGTCAGGTCTCGGATCGCCTGGACGTAGTCGGCCTGCGAGAGCTCGCCGTGGATGAGCCGCTGGAGCATGAATCCTGGCAACGTGGCCAGGAGCGCCCGCGCCGTCATGGTCGGGTCGTTCGACTGCGGGAGGTGACCGGCGTCGCGCCACCGCTGGACGACGCCTGCCATTCCGTGGACGAGCGCCATGCTCTGTGGCGCCAGGAGATCGCGCACCTCGCCGCCCAGCGCGGCCTGGCCCCAGATCTGGACGACAACGATCGACAGGTCACCGGCCGGGTGGTGGATCATCTCGCGATCGACGTGGGCGAGGAAGGCGGCGAGCACGTCGACCGGATCGGCAGGGTCGGGGCCATCGTGCGCCTCCCGCAGGATCGCCCCCAACCCGGCGAGCTCGAGCTGGGCGACTGCTTCGAGGATGGCGTTCTTGCTGGGGAAGTAGCCGTAGACCGCGCCGGCCGACAGCCCTGACTCCTCGATGATGTGCGCCATCGTCGTGCCCTGATAGCCGTGCCGCATGATGCACCGGATCGTGGCGTCGACGATCTGTCCGCGGCGCCGTGCCCGGCGTTCGTCCGTGATCCGTGGCATGGGCGCAACTGTAGTGCGCGGCCTCCGATGAAAGAACGAACGTTCTGTTTGACAAGCGGGATCCGGCGAGGGACTCTAGTTCAAACAGAAGGATCATTCTCCATGGAGGAGCTCATGTCACCAGAGACGCGGGCCGGTGCCGACCACCGATCCGGAACTGCACCGAACCCCGCCGTCGGCGGTCATGGCGACGCCCCGCGTGCGGTGGGCATCGCGGTGATCCTGACGATCCTGCTAGCGGGCATGCTCAGCCTCTTCGCCTGGCCCGCAGCGAGGCTGGCACCGCACGACATCCCGGTCGTCGTTGCCGGTCCCGCGCCGGCGGCTCAGGCAATCACCGCAGCCTTGGCCCAGGCCCAGCCCGGGGGCTTCGTCGTCACGAGCGTGGCCACCCGGGATGAAGCCGTCCGGTCGGTGACCGAGCAGAACGCGTATGCCGGGGTCGTCGTCACCGCCACGGGCAGAGAAGTGCTGACCGCCTCGGCGCGCTCGCCTGTGGTGTCGCAGCTCTTCAGCCAGGTCGCCACTCAACTCGCCGCCGCGCAGGGCGCCACGCCGACGGTCACCGACCTGGTGCCGGCGCCGGCCGACGATCCACGCGGCTCGGGCCTGGTGGCTGGCCTGCTACCCATCGTCCTCGGCGGACTCGCGTGTGCTGCCCTCGTGACGTCCGCGATCCGTCGGCGGGGTTGGCGGGTCGCCGGGGCCATCGGGTTCTCCCTGCTGGGTGGGCTGGTCCTCACCGCGCTGCTCCAGGGCTGGCTCGGCTCGCTGTCCGGATCGTTCCTGGCGAACGCGGGCGTGCTGTCCCTGGGCATCGCTTCGGTGGCGATCGGGGTGCTGGGGTTCGAGGCAGTGTTCGGCATGCCGGGGCTCGGCCTCGGCGCCGTCGTGATGATGCTGTGTGGCAATGCCCTCTCCGGCGCCGCGAGTGCACCGGAACTGCTGCCGGCGGGTTGGGGCACCGTCGGTCAGTGGCTGCCGGCCGGTGCAACGAACACGGCCCTTCGTTCGGTGGCCTTCTTCGACGGCTACGGGGCCGGGCGTTCGCTCGTGGTGCTGGCCTGCTGGGTCGTCCTGGGCCTGGTGCTCGTGGCGGTGGCCGGTCGGCGGGGCCGCGCCTGACTCAGCAGTGCAGCGCGCCGGCCGGGATTCTCGTTCCACTCGGCCGGCCGAAGGCTCCGCGCCCTTCTCCCATCGAGCGCGCCAGGCCTCGAGCGGCGTCGGGGTGTGTGGAGGCCCCGCAGCCCAGGCCGACCGCGGCATACTGAAGCGGCGGGGTGCCCAGCCCCGCTGTGAGAGACCGGAGAGCCATGTCGACGACGACGATGCGGGCCCAGGACGGCGCGCAGTTGCACCTCTACCAGTGGACGCCGCGCGGGCCGGTCAAGGCGGTGGTGCAGATCGCCCACGGCATGGCCGAACACGCGGCCCGCTACGAGCGGTTCGCGCAGGCCCTTGCCGACGCCGGGTATGCCGTCTACGCCAACGACCACCGCGGCCACGGCAAGACCGCTGGGAGCCTCGACAACGTCGGCTACTTCGGCGACTCCGATGGCTTCGGGACCGTCGTGGCCGACATGATGACGGTGACCACGCAGGCCCGGGCCGAGCACCCGGGCGTGCCGGTCTTCCTCTTCGGGCACAGCATGGGCTCGATGCTGGCCCGGGCGTACGCCATCCGGGACAGCGCGAGCCTGTCCGGCCTGCTGTTGTCCGGCACCGGGGCCGATCCGGGTGCGCTCGGCAAGGTCGGTGGGGTCATCGCCTCGATCGAGGGGCGGGTCCGGGGCCGTCGGCACCGCTCGGTGCTGCTCGACAAGATGACCTTCGGGAAGTTCAACTCGGAGTTCTCCCCGGCGCGCACCAACTTCGACTGGCTGTCCCGCGACGAGGCCGAGGTCGACAAGTACATCGCTGACCCATACTGCGGTGGGGTGTTCACCACCGGCTTCTTCAAGGACCTGCTCGGCGGGATCGCCACGATCAACGACCCGGTCCAGGTCGCCAAGGTGCGCTCGACGTTGCCCATCCTGCTCCTCTCCGGTGACCGCGACCCGGTGGGCGACAGCGGCAAGGGCGTGGAGTCGGTGGCCCGTCAGTTCGAGGCGGCCGGCATCAAGGACGTCACCGTGCGGCTCTACCGCGAGGCGCGGCACGAGATCCTCAACGAGACGAACCGTGACGAGGTCACCCGCGACATCCTCAGCTGGCTGGAGGCTCATCGGGCTGGCTGACCGGGCCGGTCTGGCTTGCGTGCTCGCCTGGTTTCGTGCCGCGGTCCCAGATGGCGTCGAGTGGAGGGTTTCCGCGGGGTCAGTCGGGGGTTGTGGGCCCCAGATCGTGTCGAGTGGAGGGTTTCTGCAGGGTCAGTCGGTGGTCAGTTTGGCCCGTCGGGCAGCCAGGGCATCGCGGCGGTGGGCGTTGCCCGGCAGATCGACATACGTCTGACCGAAGCGCATCAGCAGATCGTCGTCCAACCGGCGCACCGCACCGGGCGGGTAGCGATACTCCATCTGGGCGGTGACCGCCGCCGAATCCACCGGACGCAGCACATCGCTCAGCTCGTCGAGTGAGGCGATCCCGAGCTCGAGCAGGATGCCGGCGATCCAGCCGTAGTGGTCGGTGCGCGACCACCCGGCGCTGGCGTATCGCCCGGCCAGGAAGGTGGCGAGCTCCTGGGCACTGATCCGCGGGTCGTCGTCGGGGGGCGCGTCGTGGCCGAGGCCGCCCATATCGGCGGCGACGGTGTCGCGGATGACGGTGAACTCCCGGTCGGCCAGCTCCAGTAGCCCAGCGGCCAAGGTGAACCGGCGGTCGAGCTCGGGCCCGTGCTCGGGCAGCACCGTGCCCTTGTAGCGGATCTCGTGCTCGAACTCGGCCCAGGCGTGTTGCAGCACCGTGCGCAGTTGGATCGAAGCGCACCGCTGCGGCTCGTATGGCGGAGGCGTTCCGTCGGTCGCGGGAGCGTCGAGGGAGACGAGCAGATGACGGCTGGCATAGCCGAACCGCCCGGCCCGCGCGGTCTCGCGGCCCATGTCCCGGTCGTCGAGGACGGTGAGTTCCTCGGCGAGCAGATCGGCGACGGCGTCGACGTCGCTGCGCACATAGGTGACGACACGCAGGCCGACCTGGTCGGTAATCGAATGGAGCGGGTCGGGATGGACCAGATCGCCGTTCGCGTCGCGGCGCAGGGCCTTGCCGGCGAAGGACTCGACGGACTTGGCCCGCCCGGTCACCGCGAGGTAGTTGATGCCCGCCTCGTCGAGGATGGCCTTGACCAGGTCGAGGAACCGGGTCGCCGACGCGATGAGGTCGGGGTGGCTCCCGGCATAGTCAGCCAGCGCGCGGTCGAGATCCGGTGACGCCATACCGAGAACTCTCCCACGCGCCGCGGCGGGCATGGCCGCCCGGTCGCCGGGTCGGCCAGCGGTGAGGCGTGCTCAGCCCCCGCTCGACCGAGCCGAAGTCCCCGGCCGGCGCAGTCGGACCCCTTCCGCGGCGCTGACCTCCGTGGCGGGGGTCCGTGGCGGGCAGGCGAACACACAAACTCGCCCCGGTATGGCGACTGCCGAGCACCGGGCCCGCCGCCGGGCCGGAGCTTGGGTGTCCGGGTGCTCGGGCGTGGGTGGGCGGGCGCGGGTCGGGTGTCCGGGTGCTCGAGTATGGGTGGGCAGGCGCGGGTCGGGTGTCCGGGTGCTCGGGTGACGCGGGGGCCGCGAGCGCGGTGGATCGCGGCCGCCGGTGCCTATGGGCGCGCGCGCAACTACCCCGGGATCGGGCTGAACCGCCGTATGGGGGGTCCGCGGCGGGCACAAGTACACACAAACTCGCTCCGGTATGGCGACTGCCGAGCACAGGGCCCGCCGCCGGGCCGGAGTTTGGGTGTCCGGGTGCTCGGGTGTGGGTGGGCGGGCGCGGGTCGGGTGTCCGAGTGCACGGGCGCGGGCAGGTATCCGGAGGCCGGGTGTGCGAGCCCGGTGGTCGTGAGGGGCCCGGTGTGGCAGTGGTCGTGACGTCGGGACGCTGGCGGCATACGGTTGGCCGATGCGTCTGATCGAGCGGTACCGCGCCACCGGCGCAGACCTCCCGTATGGCGACCCACTGCCGGCGCACGGGGTGGCCATGGAGGGCTACTTCTGGCGCGTGACGGACGCCGCGTCGGGACGTGTGGTGATCGCCCTCATCGGGGTCAACCGCGGGCCGCGCGGCCCGTGGGCCACGCTGGGGCTGGCGTCCTGGCCGGAGCACGGGCTGTCGGTCACCGCCGCGCCAGATGGCTGGGCCGACCCGATCCGGCTGGGTGCCCGCAGCGGCACCGCCTTCGTCGCGGACCAGCGCTCGGTCCACGTCGACCTCGGCCCGGACGCGCGGCTGGACCTGGCCATCGATGAGCCGCAGCTCTGGCCGCGCCGACGGTATGGCGGGTCGAGCGGTTTCCAGAGCGTGCCGCGACTCAACCAGTATTGGCACCCGTGGCTGCTCGGGGGCCGTGCGAGCGGGTCGGCCACCGTCGGCGGCCAGACGTGGACGTTCGCCGATGCCCAGATCTACAGCGAGAAGAACTGGGGCGCCGAGGGGTTCCCGGATGCCTGGTGGTGGGGCCAGGCCCAGGGCTTCGCCGACCCGGGCGCCTGCGTTGCGTTCGCCGGAGGACAGGTGCACGCCGGCCGGCTGCGCACCGAGGTCACCGCCCTGGTGGTGCGGCTGCCCGACGGCACGGTCGTGCGCCTGGGCAATCCCGGTTCCTCGCCTGTCCGGGCCGAGGTCACCGACGAACGATGGCGCTTCGTGGGATCGCAACGGGCCCGGCGCGGCGGTGGCTGGCAGGTCGAGGTGGAGGGCTGGGCGCCCTTGGGGGCGGCCCATGTCTTGCCCGTGCCCTTGCCGTCGGAGGGACGCAACACCGCCGGAGCCATCGAGCATCTGGGTGGCCAGGTGTCCGTCAGGGTTCGGCACGGGGGCGCCCAGGTGTGGGAAGGACACAGCACCTTGGCCGGGCTGGAGCACGGCGGCCTGGCCCGCGCCGAGGCGGAGCTGCGTCGTCGGGGCGCCGAGCCCGCAGCGGTGGCTGCCGCAGGGTGCACCGCACCCTAGGTCACCTCGCTCGGCTGTCAGCCCGAGCATGGCGCCGGGTGCTCAGAACGGCAGCGGTATGCCGAGCAACTCCTCGGTGCGCACCCACAGGGCAGCCGCCAGGTCGTCGTCGGCGGCCCATCGGCTGAGGCGGGCCGGACCGACCCGTCCGCGAATCTCACCGGGGCCTTGCGGACCGGAATAGCTGCCCGGTTCGGCGGCGGTTGCCGCGAGCAGGATCGCTTGCGCGCCACCGTCGGGCCCCGGCACCACCCAGCGCATGAGGGCCGGGCCGAGCGTGCGCACCAGCCAGTTGCTGCCCATGCCGTCGGGGCTGGTCATCAAGCCGGTGACGGCAACTCCGGGGTGGGCCGCCGTGGAGACCAGCGCCGAACCGGCCTGGGTCGCGCGGCGGTGCAGCTCGCGAGCGAAGAGCAGGTTGGCCAGTTTGCTCTGGCCGTAGGCACGGGACGAGCGATACCCCTCCGCTGGGTTGCCATCGACCACGTGTTCGTCGCCGCGGTGATGCGCGATCGACGACACCGTGGTGACTCGGGGGGCCGGTGCCGCGAGCAGCTGGGGCAGCAGGTGCGCGGTCAACGCCGCATGGCCGAGGTGGTTCGTGCCGAACTGTAGTTCGTGGCCGTCTTCGGTGGCCCGCCACCGCGGCGGTTCCATCACTCCGGCGTTGTTGATGAGCAGGTCGACCGGGCTGTCGATGGAGTCCGCGAACGCGGCCACGCTGCGCAGCGACGCCAGGTCGAGATGGCGCACCTCGGTGCTGCCCGGCATACCGGCTGCGGCCGCCTCACCAGCGGCCACGTTGCGCACCGCGAGTATGACGCGCGCGCCGTGCGCAGCCCGCTCGCGGGCCTCCACCACGCCGATGCCGGAACTTGCACCCGTCACCACCGCGGTGCGGCCGGAAAGATCCCCGATGTCTGCCGTGCTCCAGGCCATGCCTCTCCCCGTCCCCCAGGTCGTTGGACCTACTCTGCCAAATCCGGCGGCCGCCAGCGGAATCGGGGGGCCCGTCGGGCCAGGAACGCCTCGATGCCCTCCGCGGCGTCAGCGCTGCTGTCGAGGTGCTCGTCCCACCGAGCCTCCACCTCGTCCGGCACCACGCCTTGGGTGAGGACCGCGTCGACCATGTCCTTGCTCGCCATCTGGGTGAGCAACGAACGCTGGAGCAACGTCGCCACGAGTTCGTCCACCCGCGGGCCCAGACCGTCGGCAGGCAGCACCTCGTCGACCAGACCGATCCGCAACGCCCGCGCCGCATCGATGATGTCCGCGGTGTAGAGCAAGTACTTGGTGGCCGACTCGCCGATGAGCTGCACGGCTCTGGCCACCGCGAACCCCGGGTAGACGATGCCGAGGCGGGCCGGGGTGATGCCGAACACGGCGGTCTCGTCGGCGAGACGGAGGTCGCAGGCGATGGCGATCTCGGCTCCCCCGCCGACGCACGAGCCGGTGATCACGGCGATGCTCGGCTTCCGAAAGGCCGCCAATGCCCGATCTGCCGCCTCGTTCGCCCGGCGGTAGTCGGCGAACGGCAGCTCGTCGAGCCCGGTGATGTCGCCCCCAGCGCAGAAGTGGTCACCGACCCCGCGGACCAGCAACACCCGCACCTCAGGGTCTGCGTCGAGCGCCCGGACCACAGCCGCGATCTCGAGCCACATGGAGTAGCTCACCGCGTTGCGCTTGTGCGGGCGATTGAGCCAGAGCGTGGCCACCCCGTCGGCTCGGGTCACCGCGAGCGCGTCGGGAGACGCATCGGTCGGCATACCAGCCGATTATGGTGCCCCCCACCCCCCGGGAGCGGACTCTATGACCCACGAGTCACGGTATGCGGGCCAGGTCTCGGTCCCGGGTCAGGGGTGGGTGGGGGGCAGTTTCGGGGGCGGCCTGGTCGATGACCGGCATCGAGGTCCGTGCGTCGCGTGGCATGACCGGGAGGCGCCGGAGCCACAAGGCGATGCCGTGGATCCGGATCAGGGCGCTGACCCGGTAGGTCATGACGGTATGGCGCAGCGTCTGGGCGAGCACGGCGCGGATCGTCGCGGGCCGCGGCGTCCCCCGGGACACCGCCGTGAGGACTCGCTGACCCTCCCGATCGAGCCGGATCGCGACGTGCACGAGGTCAGGGCGCAGTCGGGCCTGGACGTCATACCGGCCGCTGACGTCGTTGAACGGGGAGACGTAGAAGCCCTTGTCCAGCGGCCGTGGTCGGCCCGCGTCATCCAGCTCCACGAGGTAGGCGTGCCGCCCGCCGTAGGTGTTGTGAACCTCCAGGACGAGCGCTCGCAGGCCGCCGTCGGGGCCAAGGCACCAGAACGTCGACAGGGGGTTGAAGACGTGGCCCAAGGTGCGTGGATGGGCCAACATGACGACCCGGTCCTGCGGCTGCAGGCAGATCCCCTGGCGGGCGAGGAACCGACCCAGGCGGGCCCGGATGCCGGCCGCCCCCGGGGCGTCGTCCTCGCGGGCGTCGGCATCGCCGAAATGATCGCGGGCCTCGAACCGCGCCAGCCAACCGAGGCCCTGCGGCAACCGCGGCGGCCCGTCGAGGTCGATGAGCCAGGAGAGGTGTCGGTGGGTGAACGAGGTGTGTATCGGGCGGTGCCGGGTGTGCGACACGATCCCGACGACCAGCGTGGGCAACGTCGGCGGGTCGGCAGTGCGGGGCCGGGCGGTCACCATCGGCCACCGAGCCGTTCCGCGGCCGCGACGCCGGAGCGTGCGCCGTCCTCATGGAAACCCCACCCCAGATGGGCGCCGGCGAAGGCCAGTCGTGGGCCGCCCGCCGCACGCAGGACGGCGGCCGCGGCCAGCGCCTCGTGGGTGAAGACCGGGTGGGCATAGGTCATCTCGGCGACCACGGCAGCCGGGGCGATCGCGGCGCCCGGCGCCGCGTTGAGCGTGACCACGTAATCCTCGCCGACGTCGGTCAGCCCGTGGAGCCGGTTCATCCAGTAGCTGACCTGCACCGCCGATGAGGGGCTGTCGCACGCCGACAGCGCGTAGTTCCAGGAGGCCCTGGCCTGGCCGCGGCGGGGCAGCACCGAGCCGTCCCGGTGCAGGACGGTTCTGTTCGTCGAGTAGCCGATCGCCCCGAGGGCCTCCTTCTCCTGCGGCGACGCGTCCGCCAGCAGGTCCAGAGCCTGGTCGGCGTGCGTCGCGACGACGGCCTTGTCGAAGCGTTCGGGCCGCGCGTCCCCGGCCACCACGGTCACTCCGTCGTCGGATCGCAGCACGGCGTGGACCGGGCGACCCGACCGCACGTCGGTGAGCCGCTCGGTGAGCCGGCCGACATATTGCGCGGACCCACCGGTCACGGTGCGCCAGAGCGGGGAACCGGTGACGGCGAGCATGCCGTGGTGCTCGAGGAAGGCGAAGAGGTGTCGCGCCGGGTAGGCCAGTGCGTCGCCGTCCCCGCTGGACCAGACGCAGGCCACGAGCGGAACCGCGAAGTGCCGGATGAAGTATGTCGAGTAGTGCCCGGAGGCGAGGAACTCCCCCCACGTCGGGTCGGTGGAACCGTCGGCCAGGAGCCTGCGCGCAGCCCGATGGAAGCGCGGCACTTCGGCGAGGAGCCGGACGAAGCGCGGATCCGCAGCGCGCCACGGCTGCGCGAGGATTCCCGTGGGACCTCGCCCGCCGGCGTAGGACAGGCCGCAGCCGCGGCAGGTGATGCTCATGGACATCTCGGTGGGCTGGGTGCGCACGTCGAGCTCTCGGAAGAGGCGCAGCAGGGTGGGGTAAGTCCGCTCGTTGTGGACGATGAACCCGCTGTCGATGGAGATGTCTCGGCCAGATGCGGAGCGCACGGTGTGCGTGTGGGCGTGACCCCCGAGCCGGGTGTCGGACTCGAAGACCGTCACGTCGTGGCTGCGGCTCAGGACGTAGGCGGCGGTCAGTCCGGACACGCCCGATCCGATGACGGCGGCGGTGGGTCGGGTGGTGGACACGGCGGGCGCCCTTCGGGTCGTCGGTGGTCCGAAGCGTAAGAAGATTGTCGAAGGTTTGTCAAAGAATTGTCCTCGTTGGGGACGGTAGGTCGGCAGGTGGGGAGGAGGATTGCGGTCTGCAGGCCTGGACATACACTCGACAAACCATGTACTCGATCAGTCAGGTCGCCGAACTCACCGGCATCCCGCTGGCCACCCTGCGCGCCTGGGAGGGCCGGTATGACGTCGTGCACCCGAGCCGGACGCCGGGCGGCTTCCGGGCCTACTCGACCGCCGACATCCACGTCCTGATCACGATGCGCGAACTCGTCGACGCCGGCTGGGCGCCGCGGCATGCGGCCGAGCAGGTGCGCGGCAGCACCTCGGCTGAAGGCGCGAAGGTCACCAGCCAGGCCCCCGCGGCTCGTGGGTCCGCCCCCCGCGGCGGACCTGCCGACGGGGTGTGGCCAGACGTCGGCGCGGTCGCCGACCCCGACGGCCGGGCGGGGTCTGCGGGCCGGCCGCCAGGCGAGCTCATCGCAGCGGCGGCGGCGCTCGACGTCGCGGGTGTCGAGCATGCCCTCGACGCTGGCTTCGCGCGGGGCAGTTTCGAGCGGGTCATCGACCACTGGTTGCTGCCGCAGCTCCAGCGGCTCGGCGAGGCGTGGGAGCAAGGTGTGGTCGGGGTCGCGGGGGAGCACCTGGTGGCCCACGCGGTCGCCGCTCGGCTGGCGGCGGCCTACGCAGCCGCGGCCGTGCCCACGAGCGGGCCATCGGTCGTCATCGCCTTGCCGCCAGGCGCCCGACACGAACTAGGTCTGCTGGCCTTCGCCGTCGCGGCCCGCCGTCGCGGGCTGCGCACGACATACCTCGGCGCCGACCTGCCCCAACCGGCGTGGGTCGCGGCCGTCACCGAGCATCAGGCCAGCGCCGTGGTCACCGCGGCAGCGCGGGTGAGCGACGCTGTGGCGTTGGCGCCGATCGTGGCCGCGCTGCACCAGGCCCGGCCCGGCATGATCGTCGCCGTCGGCGGTCGATATCAGGCCGGCGTCGACGACTCGGACCTGCGATTGGGCCACAGCATCGCCGGCGCCGCTGATCGACTCGCGCTCGCCTTGGCCGGTGGGGCGGCCGACGAGTAGTCGCCCGAGGAAGACGCTGGCGGGCCGTCCCCCAGAGGGGCCGGCCCGCCAGCACGATGGTCAGCTGCGGGGGGCGTCCAGATCGTCCGGCGCCTCGTCGGCCAGGTCCTGCGCCGCGTCCGCGACGGTTTCGGTGGCGTCCTGGACGGTTGCCTTGACGTCGTCTGCCGTGTCATGGGCCCACTCGGCGGCCTGATCCATAGGCGCCGGGCGGTGCTCCACCAACTTGTCGACCCCCTTGTGGACCTGGTCCTTGAGCTTGTCGACGGTCGGGGCGGACTTGCCCTTGGTCAGCGAGTTCACCGCCTCACCGATGCGGTCGATGACATCGTCGACCTTCTCCCGATTCTGATGGGCCAGATCGGCGGCGCGCTCCAGGGCGTCCTGAGCCGCCTTGGATGCTGCGTCAGCGGCCTTCGTTGCCGCATCGACGGCCTGATTCGCGCGCTCCTGCAGATGCAGGTCGTCGATCGTCTTCTTGAACTTGTCGCTGTTGGCCACGTCGGGCGCCCTTCTTGGGTGGGTGAAGCAGCCGTCAGAAACGACGGCCACAGAGGGAACGTGCGGGCGCCCACCACCTGTTCCCCGATTACTCGTCGGCGAACCCGATCCGGGTATGGCTGCCGTCGCAGAGGGGCTTGATCGCCGAGGCACCGCACCGGCACAGGGCGATCCGGTTGCGGACCTCCATCGGCCGGCCGTCGGAGCGTTCCACCCGGACCGCCCCGGTGACGTGGAGCGGCCCGTTGTCGACGACGCCGATCTGCTGCGGCAGCCCGGGCTCGTCGTCCGGTGCGTGATCCGAGCGCCGGTGAGTGAGCGCACCCGAGGGACACCGGTCGATCATCGCCGTCATCCGGTCGCGGACGCCCGGATCGTCGGTGTGCTCCACCATGGCCCAGACGTTGGTCCCCCGAGCGGCGCAGAAGCCCACATGCGCGCAGATCGTGCGATCGTCGCCGACGACGACGTCGTGGCCGTGCATGACCGTGGCCCGGTCGCGGTAGGCGGAGTCCGGTGCGGCCTGTGCGCCGGCGAACCCGGCCTCGTGGCTGCCGTCGCAGAACGGCTTGGTCAGCGACTGCCCGCAGCGGCACAGCCACACCATGTCGTCCTCGTCGGCCTGCGCTGCCGTGTCGAGGTGCTCGTGAACGTCCCAGGCATCAGGGCGGCCGTCGCCGTCGGTGTCCACGGGCGTGACCCGCATGACCGGCATCGAGGCAGGCACGCCATACGGGCCGTCGGTGCTCACCGAGATGACGCGAGGGTCGGTCATGACGCCGACCGTAACTCCCCGGCAGCCCGCCCGCCAGCCCCCTGACGCGGGGTCGCTCAGGGGGGATCGAGGTAGCCGTCCTCGACGGCGCGCATATACAGCGCCGTCTTCGTGCTGGCCGGGCGGCCTACTGCCGCGTACTTTCGACGCACCCGCATGAGGTATTCCTTGACCGTCTCCTGGGACAGGCCCATTCTCCGGGCCACCGATTTGACGGGCAGGCCCGCGGCATACAGGCGCACCGCTTCGGCCTCCCGGGGGGCCAGCTCCAGGACGCGCTCGCCATCGATGATCGAGGCCCATTCGGCATTCAGCAGGGGCTGTCCTGCGGCCACCTGGGTGACCGCGTCCGCAAGGGCCTCGAGCGGCTCGTGTTTGCCGACGATGCCGGCTGCTCCCGCGCGGAAGGCGCGCGAGATGATGTTCGGCCGTCGCTCTTGGGTGAACAGCAGGACCGGCAGGCCCAGCGTGCGGAGCGCCGCGACGTTGGCCCCGACGTCGCTGTCGTCGTTCAGCGCGAGGTCGAGCAGGACGACGTCCACCTCGCGGTCTGACTCGAGGAACGCAGTGACCGAGTCGGAGATCGCGACGACCGCCATGCCTTCGATCGAATTGAGCCCGGCAATCACGCCGCTGAGAATCGCCGGATGATCGTCGATCGCGGCAATTCTGATGGTGCCTGAATCCCCCTGGATCATGGCGTCCAGCGTGACGAGGTGAGGTCAGGCATGCAACTCCAACGGTTCCGCGTCGAGGGTGGTGCGGCAGGACAGGCTGACGAGCACGCTTTCCTCGTCGTATGACGACTCCAGCTCGACGCCCGCTCGCGCATCGACCCCACTGAGCCAGGCGGAGAAGTCCGGTGTGGCGGTCCAGGGGCCGACGATGGTGATCGACGCGAACCGGCAGCCCGGTCGGGGCCGCCATCGTGCGGTCACCACAGAGCCCGCGCCTGCGGCGTCGAGGGCTGCGCTGACCGCGGCCCGGAAGGTCTTGGCGCCGGCCACCCACCCTGCTGTCCCGTCCGACGAAGGGGCGCCCTCGACCTCCCCTGCGTCCGGGCCCGGCGCGGCGTCGGCGGCCGACAGTTCGACGGCCGACAGTTCGACGGCCGACAGTCCGACGGCCGACAGCTCGACGGCCGACAGCTCGACGGCCACACCTCGCTCGCGGGCCGCCGCCACAGCCTCGCGCAGCTCTCGGCTCATCAGCTGGCCAGCCACCAGCTCGTCGCGGGCCGCGGCCTCGAGGCGCAGGCACTCGCGGCGTTCGGTGTCGGTCAGGTCGCGCGGATCACCTAGCCGGTGAAGCATCGGCACGACGGCGCCGCCGAGCGCGACCGTGCGGCGAGCGAACTCCGCCTCCCGGATCCGGCTTCGGGTCTGGGACACCGCCGCCCGGGCTCGGGCCGACTCCGAGGCACTCAAGGCGTGGCCGGCCCACGCGAGCCCCCGCTGCAGAGCGACGCCGACGACGGCCCAGACCAGGACCTGTGGCCACGCCTCCATGACCGGCACCCAGGCGACGGACCCGCCGGACAGCCACGTGCCCATGAGCAGCGCCGGCAAGCTGCCCACCGCAGCCACCGTCGTCGGGGCCAGCTTGGTGCGAAAGGCGAGCACCCCCACGGCGGCGTTCTGAGCGCCGCCGATCCACCACGGCCAGCCAGGATGAGGGTCGGCGAGATTGGCTGCCGACACCGTGAACAGGGCCAGGATCGCCACCGCTGCGGCATACGACCACCTGGTGACCCATCGAGCGGACCACAGAGCGGCCACCAGGCCCAAGGTGACGACCAGGGTCCCCACGAGCACCCACCCAGATCTCACCGCGTCGACGTTGAGCGCGCCGATGACGGGGAGGGGCAGGATGCAGGCGATCAGCCAGGGCAGCAGCGGTCGCAACCAGGTGTGATCCAGGCGCGCCCGGGCGGGTGTCGTCGCCTCGGGGGGAAGCCGCAACACCACCTCAGTGCCCTGGCCGGGCACCGAGGTGACCTCGGCGCTCCCACCGACAGACGCCATGACGGCGTGGATCCCCTTGCGCAGCCCCGCCCGGTTCGGCGGCACGTGGTGGGCATCGAAGCCGACGCCGGCGTCACGGACCGAGACCAAGGATTCGGCCCGGGTGAGCCGGATCGCGACCTGGGCGTGGCGCACCCCGGCGTGACGAGCCACATTGGTCAACGCCTCGGTAGCCGCGGTGACCAGCGCTTCCGCGCCCGGACCGGTGGCCATCGGCAGGTCGGCGCTGACGTGGATCTCGGTGCTCAGCTCCAGTCCCAGCGCGCGTGCCTTGGCGACGACGAGCTCCGGTATGTCGTGGCCGGTCTCGGCCGCCGGGGCAGCCAGCGCATCGAGCGCGTCGGCCGCCAGGGCCTGACCGCCCGACTCCTGTGACCACGCCGACGTGCGCGCGGCGAGAAGCAAGGTGCCCAGGACCTTGTCGTGCACCAAGGCATCCCAGCGTTCCCGCTCCTGGGTCCGGGCGTCCTGGCGGGTCGTCGCGCCGACAGCCAACCAGGCCCTCCGCTGATCTCGCACCACGCGAGCGCCGGTGCGCAGGAGCAACCGGTACAGCGCCACGCAGAAGATGCCGACGCCCATCGAGACGAACGCCTCCAACGCGCCCTCTGCCGCGCCGACCGACGGCGCGCGCTGCTGGAAGGTGACCAGGGCGAGCGCCACCGAGGCTGCGATCCCGGCTGTGGGCGACCACGCGAAGGGGGTGACGAAGACGGCGATCGGAACGATGTGCAAGAACGCGGGGTAGGGGATCGGCCCGGGCAGCGGCGGCGGCATCCCGGGAGGGGCGGGAGGGAAGACCAGTGGGCTGATCAGTGCCACCACCAACCCCGCCCCGGCGAAGGCGCGCGCACCGCCGCGCCCCGAAGAACGCCGCCACGCATCGGCGATGGCCCACAGGGTCGTCCCGGCGAAGACGGCCAGAAGAGCCAGGTTTGCCTCGCGATGGCTGGCGCGTGGGTCCCGGAAGATCTGGGTGGCGAACACGGTGGTGCCGATAGCGGCGGCGGTGGCCACCGCCCGGGACATGGCCAGGTGGAACACGCTCGACCACCCGCCGTCGACCGGCAGGTCACGCCGGTATGACGTCACCGCGGCTGTGCCTCCCGGCCGGTTCACGTCATTGACGGTAGCGGCCTGCCGGGCCGTTGCGCGCAAGAGGTGACTACTCCCAGAAGAGGCCGTGCTCGCCCATCGGTGCGTTGACCATGGCCAGCTGGGCCCGTCCGTCGACCACCGGCACGCTGCGCTGGTGGCGCAGCGGCGATCGCGGTGTCGCCCGCCACTGGTAGGAGAGCTCGCGCGGTGCCCCGGAGGAGGGGAAGGCCACGTCGTAGGCGATCACCCGCCGGGCGTCCTGCGAGGTGCGCGAGAGGTCGGTCACCGGCCCCGAACCGCCCGACCAGGTCACGACGATGTCCACCAGGGCGCACTGGCCGGCGCGCAGCGGTGCTCGCAGGATCAGCTCACCGGCGAGCGCTCGGCTCTCGGGCAGCTCGATCGCGGTCCCGAGGACGCAGCCGTGGACGGCCGAGAGCCGGGGCACGGACGCGTCCGCCCGGGTGTCGTGGTAGAAGAACGGGATCCGTCGGACGTCGTTCTCGGTGGCCCGGATGACCGCCCGGGTTTGTTGGACGCTCTCCTCACCGACCGGCCCGGCCTTGAGCAGGTCGTGGGTGCTGCAGGTCTGGAAGAAGTGGTCGTTGGTGAATCCCAGCGTCGCCAGGGCCTCCGCCACCGGGTCGAGGTGCAAGGTCAGCATCCGCAGCGATGGCCATCGCCCGAGCACGCGCGCGGTGCGATCGAGGTCCAAGGTCTCCAGCAGGGTTCCGCCCGGGAGGCCGAGGATTCGTTCGAGGGTGACCATCGCCTCGAGGGAGCTGGCCCGGCGCGGCCGCGACCGCCCGCTCTGCCAGTAGCTCAGCGTGGCGGTCGACACCCGGTGCCCGGCCGCGGCGAGCTCGACCTGGATCTGTCCCAGGGTCAGACCGCTTGCCTCGTATGCCGACCGGAACACGTCCGCGAACGCCGGAGTCGTCGCCTCGGTCATCAGGGCTCGGCTCGCCGGATGGTGATGGTGTGTATGCCGGGCGCCGGGCGGTCCCGGATGTACCCGGCCGATCCATCGAGAACGGGCAGGTCCCGGGTCGACGCGGGTCGGGCGGCAACGTCATACCCCTCCCGGTGACCACGGGTCACGGTGACCGGGCCGACGTCGTCGGGCAGGACGACGACCAGAGCCAGTTGTCGGCAGCGGGGCAGGACGGCGCGCTCGATGACGGTCTCGCGGTCGTGACGCGGGCCGGTGACCGAGCTGAGCACGACGAAGTGGGTCTCGCCGAGCGCCAGGGGCTGCGGGAGAAGCACCTCGGCGAGGACGACGGCGCGGTCGCGATCCACCTCGGTGCGGCCCAAGGTGCAGCCCACCTCGGCGAAGATCCCGGCCCCGTCGAGGGCCTCCGGAACCGTCTGGAGACCTGCAGCCCACCGGTCGGTTCCATCAGCGAGGCACTCGAGCACCAGTCGGGTCTCGACGGTGCACGAGCCGTCCGCCCGCAGCGTCGCCACGTCGTGGACCTCATGGGCGAACAACCCGGTGGCCTGCGGCAGGCCCCAGCGGCGGCGAGCCGCGACAGCCAGATCCTGTGGCACCGTGGCGGTGCCCACGTCGATGTCGGGAGCCAGGGCCAGGCGCATCGCGCGGTCGGACGCCACGAGGCGCTGCAGCGAGCCCGGCCGCTGACTGAGCAGCCGCTCCAGCTGGGCCACCGCCGCCAGCGATCGCCGTGTCGTGGGGAGGGTCCGCCCCGTCTGCCAGGAGCTGAGTGCGGCGACGCTGACCTCGGAGCCGACGGCCCGAAGTCGAATGGCCAGCCGCTCGAGGGTCAGCCCGCGCGCCGCCACGGCCTCGGCAAGTGCGGCTGCAAACCGACTCCGCACGGTGACCAGTCCCTTTCCCCCGGGGTTGCATTTTCGTCCGACCGACCGAGACCAGGATCACCCACGCGCGTTGTGCGTGCCGAGTCGTGATGGAAAGTTATCGAGGGGTTAGGGCTTGAGCAGGGTTCGGGTGCCAGAGACGATGGCCAAGGCCGCGCCCGAGCACGCGCACCCGGGGGCAGGTGCAGACACATCTCGGGTCGGGCGGCGGTGGCTCCACGCAGGGGTGGGGGCGCCGCCGCCGCGGCCGTCAACCTCCCGGTAGTGTCCGCAGCGTGCCCCCGACCCGTCGGCTGACCCCCGGACCCACGCCCCGCCCCCGGATCGACGTGGACGACGTCGATCTGACCCTGCTGCGCGCACTGGCCCGCGACGGCCGAGCCTCCAACGTGGCGCTGGCCAAGGAGGCGGGCATCGCCGAGTCGACCTGTCTGGGCCGGGTGCGTTCGCTGGTTCAGCGGGGCTTCGTCAGTGGGGTCCACGCCCAGGTCGACCTCGCCCGGGTCGGCTTGCCCATCCAGGCCATGGTGGCGGTGCGGCTCTCCGGGCACGATCGGGAAAAGGTCGATGCCTTCGCCGACGAGGTCGCTGCCCTGCCCGGCGTCGTGGCGACCTACAACGTCAGCGGTGCCACCGACTTCCTCGTCCACGTCGTCGCTGCGTCGACGGACGCCCTGCGGGCCTTCGTTCTCGACGAGTTGAGCGGACGCGCGGGGGTCGTCGGGGTGGAGACGTCGCTGATCTTCCGCACGGCGGCGGGCCGAAACCTCTTCTGAGCGCACCCGGCGTCGACCCGACGGCCCCTGGCCGGCCACGACCTCCCGGCCGGACAGGAGCAACCGGGCGGACAGGAGCAACCGGGCGGACAGGAGCAACCGGGCGGGACCAATGGGGGTGTCCCTGGCGCCGGGGTGCGCCATAGGGTGTCGGGACTGGGCGGGCACGCCCATGGTCATCGACGACCGCGCACTGCCACTTCGGCCGACCGGGCCGACACCGGATCGCCCTGCGCGGCGCGGCCGCGACGACCTGGCGACACGGAAAGGACCTGCAGTGGCTCTCGCGCAACGACTCGAACGACTGGGCACGGAGACGGCCTTCGCCGTCTCTGCCGCAGCGGCCGCCTGGGGCGCCCAGGGTCACACCATCTATCCCTTCCACCTCGGCGACATCGACCTGGCGACCCCGGCAAACATCGTCGCGGCGATGGATCAGGCGATCGCCGACGGCAAGACCGGCTACTGCCCTGGACCGGGGATCCCCCAACTCCGCGAGGCACTTGCGGCAGACATCGGGGAACGCCGCGGGATGAGTTTCGGCGCGGAGAACGTCGTCGTCGTGCCCGGCGGAAAGCCGGTCATCGGCAAATGGATCATGACCGTGATGAACCCCGGCGACGAGGTGCTCTACCCCAACCCCGGCTACCCGATCTACGAGAGCCAGATCGAATACCACGGCGGCGTCGCCAAGCCCTACCGCTACGTCCCCACCGAAACCGGCTTCGGCATCGACTTGGACCAGGTGCGCTCGCTCATCACCCCCCAGACGCGCGCCATCGTGTACAACGACCTCCAGAACCCGATCAGCGCCGAGTCGACGCAGGCCGAGCGGGAGGCCATCGCCGCGTTGGCCATCGAGCACGACCTGTGGGTGCTCTCCGATGAGGCCTACTTCGAGATGCGGTACTCGGGTCAGTCCACCTCCATCGCGTCCCTGCCCGGTATGGCGGAGCGCACCACGATCCTCTACACCTTCTCCAAGAAGTTCGCGATGACCGGGTGGCGGCTCGGCTGTGCGGTCGCCCCAAAGCCGATCGCTGACGTCATCAGCAAGCTCAACACCAACGACGAGTCCTGCACGACGCACTTCGTCCAGTGGGCCGGTCTGGAGGCGCTGCGCGATCCGTCGGGGGCGACGCCGATCCGGGAAACCCTCCAGGGCCGTCGGGACGCGTGCCACGCGGCGTTGAACGCCATACCGGGGATGTCCGTGGCCAAACCGAACGCCACCTTCTACCTCTTCCCGGACGTCACCGAGGCGATGGCCGCCAAGGGATATGCCGACCTGCCCTCGTTCGCCCGGGGCGCCCTCGAGGCCACCGGTGTCTCGTTCTGCACGCGGCTGCACTTCGGCCGTCCGCAGCCGGGTGAGGACCGGTTCTACGCGCGGTTCGCCTACTCAGGGATCTCCGTCGAGGCGATCACCGAGGGCCTGGGCCGACTCAAGGAATGGATCGAGGCCTGACATGGCTCTGGTCGCCGTCACCAACCGAATCCCGGCCGAAGGGCTGGCCGCTCTGCGAGCCGAGCACGACGTCCGGGCCTGGGAGCACGAGGAGTGCATCCCGCGCGAGGAGGCCCTCGCCATCGTCCGCGGCGCCGACGCCATCGTCACGCTGCTCACCGAGAAGGTCGACGGCGAGTTGCTCGACGCCGCCGGCCCACAGCTGAAGGTCGTCGCCAACGTCGCCGTGGGCTACAACAACATCGACGTGGCCGCCTGTGCCCAGCGCGGCGTCATCGCGACCAACACCCCGCGGGTCCTCACCGAGGCGACCGCCGACACGGCCTTCTCGCTGCTGCTCATGGCGACCCGACGGCTCGGGGAGGGCGAGCGCATCATCCGCTCGCGGACCCCGTGGCAGTGGGGGATGTTCTACCTGCTCGGCATGGGCATCCAGGGCAAGACGATCGGCATCGTCGGCATGGGCCAGATCGGTGTGGCCATGGCTCGCCGGGCGAAGGTCTTCGGGATGGACGTTGTTTACTCCGACGACGTCGAGCTGGCGGCCGAGGTCGCCGCCGAGCTGGGCGCGCGACGGGTCTCCTTCGAGGAGCTGCTGGCGGTCAGCGATGTCGTCTCGCTGCACTGCCCCTACCTGCCGTCGACGCACCACCTGCTGGGCGCCGAGCAGTTCCGGACCATGAAGAACACGGCGTATGTCGTCAACTCCGCGCGCGGACCGATCATCGACGAGGCGGCCCTCGTCGCGGCACTGCAGGCCGGCGAGATCGCGGGCGCGGGGCTCGACGTCTATGAGAACGAGCCGGCCGTGCACCCGGGCCTGCTGGAGCTGGACAACGTCGTCCTGCTGCCGCACCTCGGGTCGGCCACCGTCGAAACCCGCCGCGCCATGGCCGAGCTCGCCGCCGAGAACGTCCTCAACGTTCTCGCCGGACGGGCTCCGGTCACTCCGGTCACCCCCTGATCCTCGACCGGACACGACCGAGGCCCTCGATCACCACGTGGTGTTCGAGGGCCTCGCGGTGTGTCAGGCCAGGGCTCGCAGGTCGGCCGCGGCGCGTCGTGCGTCGGCGTCGCAGGAATCCCGATCGGACAGTCGGCGGCCAGCCCGCCGGTGGGCGCGTTCCAGGAGCGCGACGACCGGGGTGAGCAGGGCGACCAGCGCCATTCCGGCTCCAAGGTCCATGGGTTCCACCTCCTTTCGCATCGGCTGCCTGGCAGAAAGTTTGCTAGCAGCGAGATGGCGCCACCAGTGGCAGATATGACATGTTCCACCAATAAACTGCCATGCTGGGTCGCATGCTGCGCACCGTCGCCGTTCTCGTCCAGCGACCGGTTGCCCTCTTCGAGCTCGGGGTGTTCGCCGAGGTCTTCGGGATCGACCGCACCGACGACGGCGTGCCTCGCTTCGAGCTGCTGGTATGCGCCGACGAGGCCGGTCGTCCGATCCCCGCCGAGGGCGGGCTCACGGTGACCGCTCCCCTCGGGTTGGAGCACGCCGACCGGGCCGACCTGGTGGCCGTTCTGCCCGCAGACCCGTCTCGCCCCGCACCACCGGCCGTTCTCGACACGCTGCGCAGGGCGCACGCCCGCGGGGCCTATGTCATGTCGGTGTTCGGCGGCACCTTCACCCTGGCGCAGACCGGCCTGCTCGATGGCCAGGTCTGCGCCACCCATTGGCGCCAGCTCGACGCGATGGCTCAGCGCCACCCCCGAGTATTCGCCCAGGCCGACACCCTCTATGCCCAATCCGGGCGGATCATCACCAGCGCCGGCACGGCGGCCGGGATCGATGCGTGCCTCCATGTCATCCGACTCGAGTGTGGCGCCGACATCGCCGCGCGGGTGGCCCGGCGCATGGTCATCCCGCCGCACCGGGAGGGTGGGCAGAAGCAGTATGTCGACAGCCCGGTCGCCGAGGAGGCTCAGGGCCTCCAACCGGTCCTCGAATGGGCCATGGAGCACCTTGCCGAACGGCATACGGTCGCGTCGTTGGCCGTCCGGGCCGGTATGTCGTCGCGGACCTTTGCCCGCAGGTTCGCCGCCGAGGTGGGCTCGAGCCCCAACCGTTGGCTGACCACCCAACGGGTGCTCCGAGCCCGTCAGGTGCTCGAGCGCACCGATCGGCCCATCGAACGGGTGGCCCACGACGTGGGGTTCGCCAGCGCGACGCTGCTACGCCACCACTTCCAGGAGCGCACCGGCATCACGCCGACCGCCTACCGCAGACAGTTCACTCTCGGGCGCTCGCAGGTCGTGGACCCGCTGGGTTGAGCCAGTCGCGAGCCACCTGCCCGCAGAGACGCTGCAACAACGGACCGGCGTCCCGCATGGAGGTGACCGGGTCAGGCTCGATGGTGCTCAGGGCATACACGGCGGCGATGCCGGTGCTCGCGACGGCTTCGCGGTCGAGCAGCGCACGGCCACACACCGCGACGACCGGCACCCCAGCGGCCCGGGCGGCCCGAGCGACGCCGGCCGGAGTCTTGCCCAGGAGGGTCTGCAGGTCGAGGGAGCCCTCGCCGGTCACGACGAGCGACGCCCCTACGACGAGCCGGTCGAAGCCGGACAGCTCGAGCACGACCTCGATGCCGGGTCTCATCCGTGCGCCGAGCACGGCCTGGACGGCATACCCGACGCCACCGGCGGCACCTGCGCCGGGCAGGTTGCGGGCGTCCCGCCCGGTGGTGGCCGTGACGACGTCGGCGAACCTTCTCAGCGCAGCCTCCAGGACGGGCACGTCGGCGGGAGTGGCGCCCTTCTGGGGCGCGAAGACGGCCGCCGCGCCGTGCTCGCCGAGCAAGGGGTTGGTCACGTCGCTGGCGACGGTGAGGTCGGCCGCGGCGAGTGCTGGGTGCAGCCCGGACAGATCCAGGCGGGCCAGCCGGGTCAGGTCACTCCCGCCGCCGCGCAGGTCGTGGCCCGATTCGTCGAGCAGGCGGGCCCCGAGCGCGGCGAGCATCCCGGCGCCCCCGTCGGTGCTGGCGCTGCCGCCGATGCCGATGAGCAGTCGCCGATGGCCTGCCGTCAGGGCCGCCGCGATGACCTCGCCGAGTCCCCGGCTGGAGGCCGTCAGGGGATGCAGCTCACCGGCCGGGAGCCGCAACAGGCCGCACGCGTCGGCCATCTCGACGACCGCCCATGCGCCACGGACGACATACGAGGTGTGAACGGGCTCGCCGGTCGGGCCGGTCACCGTGACCGGCACGCGGTGGAAGCCGGCCAGCTCGGCGGCATCCAGCGTGCCGTCACCCCCGTCGGCGACCGGCACCCGGACGACCTCGACATCCGGCAGCTCGTCGGCGATGCCGGCGGCGATCCGCTCGGCGACCTCGCCAGCGGTCAGCGATCCCTTGAACTTGTCGCAGGCCACCAGCACCCGACGTGTACCCATCTGTCGCCTCCTCGCGTATTGGACGATCCTGCCGCATGGGGACGGCTGCGGGTGCGGGCGGAGGTCCTGTCGCCGGGTGCCTGTCGAGTCGGCGGCGTCCTTCGGCTCGGGTCAGCTGCCTCTCTCGTGGAGTGGTGGGTCACCGTGTGCCCGTTGTGCCGGGAGGTGCGGGTTATGGGGTCACGCCGCGCCGCACCGGCCCGCCGTGTGCCCGTTGTGCCGGGAGGCGCGGGTTATGGGTCACGCCGCGCCGCACCGGCCCGCCGTGTGCCCGTTGTGCCCGGAGGCGCGGGTTATGGCGAACTGCCGGTGCAATTGCGCGTGTTGTTCCGGGCTGCGCGGGTTATGGGGTCACGCCACGCCGCACCGGCCCGCGGTGTGCCCGTTGTGCCGGGCTTCGCGGGTTATGGCGAACTGCCGGTGCAATTGCGCGTGTTTTTCCGGGCTTCGCGGGCAATTGGCCAAGACGCGTCGGGCCCGTCGCTGGACTGCCCGTCCTCGCCGCCTCCGCGTCAGCGCACGCCCCGGTCCCCAGCTCCTTCGTCAAAAGAACGCTGCGGAGGCCCCACAGCCGAGGGGCTGGCCCGGGAGCAGGCGCGCGTCACCCGCCGGCGATGTCCACACCCCGGCCGAGGGGGTCAAGAAGGAGTGGTGCGTCGCCCGCGGGCCATGTCCACCCCCCCGCCGAGGGGTGGCCCGGAAACAGCGGCGCGTCACCCGCCGGCAATGTCCACACCCCCCGCCGAGGGGCTGGCGCGATCCACAACCACCGTGGGTCCTCAGGCGATCAGGTCAACGAGCGAGCACGATGGATCGGTGGACGAGCGACTTGGTTCCCTGGCGCAGGCGCTCGGTGGGGTGTTCTCGGCCGGCGATGCGACCCGATGCGACGTGTCTGCCAGCGCGCTCGAAGCGCTGGTCCGCCGCCGGACCGTCGTCCGGGTTCGGCGGGGCGCCTTCGTGCTCGCCGCGAGGTATGTCGATCGACCACCGAGCGAGCAGTTTCGTCTTCGGGCGCGAGCGGTTGCCCGCGCGGCTCCGCCGGGGTCAGCGCTCTCACACCACTCGGCTCTGGCCGCCTATGGGGTTGCGTTGTACGGCGTTCCCTTCGAGCAGATTGATCTGGTTGGCCAAGTCGTCAGCGCTCGGCGCCAGTCGGGGGTCGTGATTCACCCCCGCCGAGCACTGCGCCCGGTTCTCTTGGCAGGCATCCCCGTGGTGCCCTTGGCGGATGCCATCGCGCAGACGGCGGTTGCCTCTGGTGCCGTGGCGGGCATCTGCGCGGCCGATGACGCGCTGCATCGCGAACTCACCACGGCCGCCCAGATCGCTTCCGCCGTCCGGGCTCTGCCACGGACGGGGCGGACCCGTGCCGGGAGATTCCTGGCCCGTGCCGACCTGCGCAGTGAATCGGTCGGGGAGACGCGGGTTCGACTGCTTCTGGCCGACCTCGGCTACTCGGTCGAGGTGCAAATGGAGATCTGGGACGCCAAGGGCTTCGTCGGGCGAGTCGATCTGCTCGTGGAGGGGTTGCTCGTGGTGGAGTTCGATGGCCTGGTCAAGTACGCGGGGAACGGCGGGGCCGGGGTGCTCGTCGCCGAGAAGCAGCGCGAGTCTCGACTCGTCAGCGCCGGGTATGGCGTGCTTCGCCTGGTGTGGTCGGACCTCGCCGATCCGGCTGCGGTGGCCGGTGAGGTCCGTCGGTCGGTAGCACGCTTGCGTCGTCGGCGGGTTGCCTGAATCGGGCCCGCGGGTGGGCTCCAGTGTCCGGGCCACGTGGTTCGCGGCGTGAACGGCGGCGGATCTGCTGTGGTGCGCTGGGACGTGTGAGCCGCAGAGGCAATTGCGGGCGCGGTTGCTGTTTTCGTGGGTTGTTCAGTGGTCCGGGTCCGGGTGCGGGTCCGGATGCAATCGCGGGTGCGGGTGCTGGTTCCGTGGGTTGTTCAGCGGTCCGTGTCCGGATGCAATCGCGGGTGCGGGTGCGGGTGCGGGTACGGGTACGGCCGGACCCCCGCCGCGCGAGGACCGCTACTCGAACCGCGAGGGATCTGCGGCGCCCACGCGCACCACCGAGGCTTCCGGTCCGGAGAGGTCGACCACGGTAGTCGGCACGACGCCGCATCCGCCACAGTCGACGACCACATCCACCCGCCCGTCGAGAGCCTCCTTGATCTCCCACCCGTCGGTCATCGCGTCCTCGGAGCCGGGCAGGATCACCGTGCTGGTCAGCAGCGGCTCACCGAGCTCGGCGAGCAGGGCCGCGCTGACCGGGTGCTTCGGGATCCGTGCGCCGACCGTGCGCCTCTTGGGGTGCAGCATCCGCCGCGGCAAGTCCTTCGTCGCCGGGAGGATGAACGTGTACGGCCCAGGTGTGGCCGCCTTGACCGCCCGGAACACCGACGTGCCGATCTGGACGAACTGTCCGAGCTGCCCGAAGTCGGCACACATCAAGGTGAAGTGGTGTCGATCGCCGAGCCCTCGGATCGCCCGGATCCGGGCGAGTCCCTCGGCGTTCCCGAGCGCGGCGCCGAAGGCGAAGCAGGCGTCCGTCGGGAACACCACCACCCCGCCGTCGCGGATGACGTCGGCGACCAGCCGGATCGCCCGCGGCTGGGGGTTGTCGGGATGGACGTCGACATACCTCGTCATGGAGCCTCCTGGGGACGGCAGGTTAGCGTGAGCGCGTGACGACCGCATCACCCACGGGCCCACAGCGCGTGCTCATCACCGGCGCTGCGTCCGGTCTCGGCCGGGCCATGGCCCAGCTGTATGCCGACCGCGGCGCCCACGTGCTGGCCACCGACGTTCATGACGCTGCCCTGGACGCCGAACAGCCGGGCAGCTACCGGCGCCTGGATGTCCGCTCGGACGCCGACTGGGCTTCGGCCATCACGGCGGTGGAGCGGCAGTGGGGCGGCCTCGACCTCCTCGTCAACAACGCGGGTGTGGCCACCGGGGGCCGGATCGACCACGTCCCGACGAGCGAATGGGAGTGGGCGGTCTCGATCAACCTGCTCGGCGTGGCACGCGGATGTGTCGCCGCAACCCCGCTCCTCAAGCGGCAGCGCAGCGGTCACGTGGTCAACATCGCCTCGATGGCCGGGTTGGTCTTCGCGCCGAGCATGTCCGCCTATGCCGCCACCAAGGCCGGCGTCGTCGCGCTCACCGAGTCGCTGCACTATGAGCTCGACCCGTGGGGGATCCGGGTCAGCGTCGTATGCCCGGCATTCGTCCGCACCGGCTTGGCCACGTCGTTGTCCGGAAGCGACCCCCTGGCGGCCGCCGCTGCT
Organism: Actinomycetota bacterium; assembly: GCA_052034115.1. GTDB lineage: Bacteria > Actinomycetota > Actinomycetes > Actinomycetales > Dermatophilaceae > Lutibacillus. The sequence goes on along the minus strand of JBPOIZ010000079.1, from coordinate 1,195 downwards.
CGCGACCTGATCACCGGCGCGCCGGTCGACGCCGACACCGTGGCCCAGCGCATCATCGAGGGCATCGACCGCGGCGATGCGCTCATCACCCCGGACGTCGAAGGTCGCAAGGCCCTCTTCGCCAGACAGTGGCTCGGCCCGGTCTACCGCCGCGAGCTGCGTCGCCGGGCCCGCGACCTGTTCCTGGCCGAGACGCAGGGTCGTCCGCTGACGCCCGGCTGAGAGCCGATGGGCGAGCCCGCGGTGACGCCCGAAATGTCGAGTTTCCTCGGGTGGAACCGGCCGCCTGGCGGAGCCGTCCAAGGGGTATGACGCGCCGACTGCTCCTCCTCACCAGCACCATGACGTTGGCCCTGGCCCTGGCAGCCTGCGGGACCACCAAGGGCACGACCGACCCCGCCTCAGGTGGCAGCGGGAGCTCGCCGCTCGGCCAGGTCGCGGGCCGCACGTTCCTGTCCACCGCGATCACCGAGAACGGCAAGCCGAAGGCACTGGCCTCCGACGGGCCGATCCGGATCGCCTTCTCCACAACCGACTCGATCTCGGTGCAGGCCGGATGCAACACCATGAGCGCACAGGTGTCGGTCTCGGGTGGCCGCCTGACCCTCAAGAGCCCGCTCGCGGCCACCGAGATGGCCTGCGCCGAGGAACTCATGGATCAGGACGCCTGGCTGGCTCGGCTGCTCATGGCCGGTGGGACCTTCGTCGAACGAGTGGACGGGATGACCCTCACCCTCGGGACGACGACCATCGAGTTGTCCGACGAAGAGGTCGTCACCCCCAGCAAGCCGGTCGTGGGCACGGTATGGCGACTCTCGACCATCGCCGACGCAGATGTGGCCAGCAGCGTGCCCGATCAGGTCAACGCGACGATCACCTTCGACGCCAAGACCCACCGGGTCCTCGTCGCCGACGGGTGCAACTCCGGCAGTGGCACGGCGGAACTGTCCTCGGGTCTGACCGGTACGGCCGGCACCGGCACAGCGACCCTCGGTCCGATCGCGTTGACCCGGATGGCCTGCAAGGACGACGCGACCAAGTCCGTGGCGGCGGCCTTCGCGGCGGTCCTCGACGGCACCGTGGACGTCCAGGTCCGCCCGAACGGCCTGACCGTGACCAAGGGCGAGCGTTCGCTGGGGTTCACTGCGGCGGAGTAGCCCCCGCACGGCCGCGGCGCCCCGGCGGTCCGCTGGGG